>CAZNBU010000067.1:0-12036 GCA_964571035.1 uncultured Planctomycetaceae bacterium
GGCTCGGCATGGATGTGCATGATGTCGGCCGCTACAAGGACGGCGAAAACTGGGCGCCGCTCAAGCCCGGTTGCGTGCTGACCGTTGAGCCGGGCCTGTACATCGCGCGCGACCGCGACGACGTGCCCGAGCAGTACCGCGGCATCGGCGTGCGCATCGAAGACGACGTGCTGGTCACCGAAGGCGACCCGGACGTGCTGACCAAGGATGTGCCCAAGACGGTCGAGGAGATCGAAGCGCTGATGGCGGAAGCCATGGCGCGCGTCTGACGGACTCTATGGCGAGGGTGGGACCGACAATCTTGTCGGTCCCATTTTGTTAGGCCCACCCGCTGCTATTGAGTCTTCACCAACTTGATGCGCACGGCTTCTGCTTCGCGGATCTGCTTGACCTGCTCGACGAAGTCCGGGTACTCCGCTGCGGTCAGGCGCCCCGGGCCGATCGTGAAATTGCGCTTCATCACCAGCGCGCCGCCTTCCATGCGGAACTTGATCGAGTACTCCAGCGGCGCGGTCGGGAACAGCAGATCCTCGGGCAGCGTGGCGAACGCGTAGCCTTCCGGCGCCTCGATCCGCATTTCGTCGGTCTGCGTGAACTCCAGCGGCAGCGCCATGTCGAAGTGTCGCCGCTCGTTCGCAGCCAACCCGCCGATCAGGTTGAACAGCTTCTCGCCCGGCAGCTCCAGTGTCAGGTCATCCCCAGCCGCGCGCGCCAGCGTACGCACGCTGCCATCGTACTCGCGCGCCAGCGGCGTGCCGACTTTGCCGAGGTCAGGAAAGCGGCACTCCTTGACCTCCAGCCCCCGAAACTGCGTCGCCAGCTCGCGCTCCAACTGCCGGCGCATCTGGTCGCTGGTCGCGTTGCGCCAGGCCTCCTTGGGGCCGAACGAGCGCTCGCCGTAGACGATGACGCTGCCGGAAAGTTTCGCGCTGCCGTCCGCGGCGAGCTTGATCGTCGTGCGGTTCTCAAAGCGGTCGCGACCGCGCTCGCCGCCGGGCAGATGGATCAGCCGATAGTCGCCGTTGCGCCACAGGATCGCCGGCGCCTCGCTAAGCCGCGGCGAAAGCTCACCAAACGGGCGCAGGCGCTCGTCCAGATCCACGTACGTTGGTTTGCCCTCGGCGTCCCACACAACCACCAGCAGCGTCGTGAAGTCCTCATCGCGCGGGTATGCCCAGTGCGGGCGCGCCATGCCCTCTTCGGGCGGCTGCTTGTAGCGCGGCGCAGCGTCAGCGTAAGCGAACCCCACGTCAAGGCCAGCCGCCGTGCACAGCGCTATGAACAGCTCGCGTCGGTCGCCCGCGCCGGCTTTCAAAGCTTGGTGGGCGTTCCATGCGTCGCCGCGCGTCGGAAAGTTCTCGTTCACCCACGAGTAGATGGCGCGGGCGCGGGGCAGGTCGCCCTCGATGCCCTCCACCAGCTCTGTCGCCTTGCTGCGTACCAGTCCGGTTACACGCGTGTCGCCCAGCGCTTCGTCGGCGAGTTTGCGGGCGCGCTCGCGCCAGTCGTGGGCGGTTACGAACTCGAGCCACGGGATGAACTCGAGCGCCGGCGGCATGAATGGCTCAAAGTCGGGGTGGCGCGGGTTGCGCACGTCCCACACCCGCACGATGTCGTCGCCTTCGGCGCTGGTCTCGATCGTCACGCCGTCCTCGCCGTTGGTCATGTTGTGCAGGATCGGCGTCAGGCGCATCGTGCGCGGCGCGACCAGCACCCAGCGGCTGACCGCGAACGGCTCGTCCATCGCGTTGTCAGAGAAGAAGAAACGGTGGCCGTCCAGCGTGGCGCGCGCGTTGGGCTCGCCGCGCGTGATGTACGCGATGTCAATGTAGCACCCGATCTTCACGCCCGGGAACTCCACCAGCCCGCCGGATTGCCGAATCGGCTCCAGCACGCTGCCGTCGGGCAGCACGGTGCGCGCGGTGACAAGCTCGCCGCTGACGCGTTCCTTGCCGCGCTCATCCACGCCGTCCTGGGTGAGAATCTTGCGCACCTGGTGGATGTAGCTGGCCGAGCTGCCGTCGGCGTACATCACCTGCACCTGCTCATCGAGCACGAGCGCGCTGCCGGCGCGCGGGAATTGCTCGGCGGTGACGTCGTGCTTCATTGCTTCGTCCCACGCCATGGCGTGGGTGCTCCAAAAGTCTTCGCTTTCGCCGCGCATGCGCTGCAACTGGCGCCGCGCGCCGTGCTGGCCGGGCGACTCCTGCAGCACGCGCTCAAAGTACCGCTCCGCCGCTGCGGAGTTGCCCAGTTGCAGGCAGGCGCGCGCGGCTTTCTGCACGTATTCCTCGGGCCGGTGGCTCTCGTTTGCCAAGGCTTCGTACACCGCGCATGCTTCGTCCAGCTTGCCGGTCGCCACCAGCGTTTCCGCCAGGTTCTCGCGCGCCCCGGTGTTTCCGGGGTCGGCGGCGGCCAGCGTGCGCGCGTGCTTCAGCGCGTCGGCGCCGTCGCCCGTGCGCAGCAGTGTGTTGCACAGCCCGATGTGGGCGTCGCGGTCGCCGGGCAGCAACTTCAGCACCTCGCGCTCAATGGCGATGCGGTTGGCGAGCTCCTGATTCGACGAGTGATAGCGCGACAACGCCCGCAGCACCGGGATCGCCGTCGGCGCCTGCGCGCGCGCGCGGGTCAGCTCGCGCAGCCATTCGCTTTGCCAGTTGGCGTCATCGAACACGTCCGCCAGCGCGAGCGTGACGCGCCAGTTCTCGGGCGCTTTCTCGCGCGCCTTCTCCAGCAGCTTGACCGCGTCGGCGTAGCGCTGGTCTTCGCCCAGCAGCTCGGCTTTCTCGATCACTGCAGGGAGTAGATCAGCGCGCCCTTCCAGCAGCGCGTCAGTGAGCTCGCGGCGCAGGCGGCGGCGATCGCTGGAGCTGTGCAACGGGCTGCGGTCCAACAGGCGCAGGTACTCCAGTCGCGCCAGCGGCTCCGAGTCCTTCAAAAGGTCCAGAGCGTGCTCAATGGCTTCCATGCATTCCCAACGCAGCGAATGCGCGTCGTACAGCGACGACAGCGCCAGCCACGCGAGCGCTGAGCTGCGCGCCGTCGCGCCGCGCCATCCCGCAGTGCGTTGCAGCTCGGCCTCACCCGGAAGGAAGTTGCCTTCGGGCGGGGTTCCCTGCTGGATCACCGCGCGTGCGTCGCCCGCCTTCGGCGCGACGGTAACCACCCCTTCGACCAGCCCGCCGTCAGCGGCGCGCACGAGCGCAGTCACCGAGCTCAGAGTGCTCACCTTGACCAGCAACAAGTTGCGGCCGCGAATCAGTGTCGCGTTGAACGTCGCTTCCGACCACTCGCGCCGCCGCGTGTCGAGGTCCGCAATCAGTCGTCCGTTCATCCAGATCTTGCCGGCTGCGTTGAGGTCCACGCGCAGCAGCACTTCGCGCGGCGCGTCTGACACCAGCGCGGTGCACAGGTAGTACCCGCCGCCGGGCCAGCGGCGCTGCGTCCACAGGTTGACGTCGGCTTCAAGCGGGTCGTAGTGCCGCACCGGCTGCCATGCCACGGTGCCGTGGCCGCCGTCGTATTGCGCCGCGAAGTCGAGCAGCACCTCCGGCCCGAACATGTCGTCGTGGGCGGGGTACAAGCCCTCGGTGAACGGGCCGATGTACGACCACTCGGTAACGCCGCGCCACTTGCGCGCGACCTCCTGCCACAGCAGGTCGGAAGAGTACTTGCGCGCGAGATCGACGTACGCCTGGCAATAGTCGTCGCCGTAGACCCCGCACGCCTTAAAGTTGTCGCCCACGCGCGCCGCCAGCCACGTGTACAGCGGGCGCATGCCGGCGCAACGATCCTCGAGCCGCATCGCACGCCGCAACGCCGTTACACCGGCGATGGTCGCGGGTGCGGCGTCCATCACCGACACCAGCGTCTTGAGGTGCGCGTCGTAGTCGGCGGCGGCCAGCGCGGGGTCGAGATAGACCTGCTCCAGCGCTTTTTCGTCCGCAATTCGATCCGCGCGCTGCGCCACAAGCGGCGCGGCGAGCAATAGTGCCGCGAACATGACAACGCCGTGCCTCAGCGTGAGTGTGCCGTTCATGCAATCTCCGTTACTCGCGAACAAGGCGGATGGTGCGCGCCTCGGCGCTGTCGAACTCGATCAGTTTCTGGCGAAACGCCACATAATCCTCAGGCGCGACAACGCCGCCCAGCAGCCCATAGCTTCGGGTAACCGTCAGCGTGCCATCGTCCGCCGAGTACGCCGCCGCCACATTCAGCGCGAGGTTTGCGCCCTTGTGTTCCATCGCCTTGGGCAGGTCGGCTGGCTTGGTGCCCTGCGGCAGGTTGAACTTCACCACGCTCACCCGCGACATCGGCGGCGGCATGACCAGCGGCGTCTTGCGTGTGGTCAGCGACGCATAGCCGGTCTGGCCGAAGCGCGTGGGGTCGACCGCGAGCTTGAACTCAATGCCGTTGTCCTTCTGGGCCCAGGCGTTCGGCAGCTCGACCGTGTAGGTCAGTTTGGGCGTGCCGGTCAGCCCGGCAATGTTCTCGGCACCGATGTCGCTGACCTTGGCGCCCGCGAAGTGATCCGACCACTCCTGCTCAAGCTGCCGTTTGCGCTCGCCTTCGCGCTGGTAGCGCTGGCGCAGGCTGGCGGCGGAATCGCCGACGCCGGTGCGCGTCACACGCAGTTTCAATGTGCCGCCGGCGGCGAACTCAGCCTCGATGTCATCGGTGGTGCGGTCACGCTCCGCGCCCGGCACCGGCACAGTGGCGCGCTCACCACCGTCGACGCGCACAACAATTACGCTCGCGCCCGCGTCGCCGGACGGCAGCTCCTCGAACGCGTGGTATGTCGTTGTGCCGTCCACGAACTGGCGGCGGCCGTCGCTGTACTCAATGCAGGCGATCGCGTGATTGAAATGGTTCGGCATCGGCAGCGTGATGTCTTCGTTGCCGCGGAAGTTCTCCAGGTTAATGATCACCGGGTAGGCCTTCACGCCCGCGATGCCCAGCATGGTGCAGATCAGGATCGCTTTGTCCTTGCAGTCGCCGATGCAGCGCGCAAACACCGCGCCCGCACTGAACGGCTTGTACCCGTGCACGCCGAAGTGCCAGTCGGCGTTGTAGCGCACCTCGGTCACCACCCAGTTGTAGATGGCGCGTGCCTTGGCTTCCTCGGTGGCAAGCCCGGCCGTGAGCTCGTTGACCTTGACGGTCATTTCGGGCGTCGGCTCAAGCTGCCGCTTGATCAGGTTGTAGTACCAGCGGCCGAACTCGCGCCAGTCGCCGTAAGTGCTTAGCTGCACCGTGGGCGCGCGCTGTACTTCCGGGAGCGCCAGCGGCTCGTCTTCAAGGCGCGGCAGGTCGGTGGCGACGTAGCTCCACACCTTGCGACCCTGGATCTCGCTTTCCGTGCGCTGCGGCGCACCCAGCGTAAGGTACTCGTGAAACTGTTTGCCGCGCGGCAGCACCCAGTGCAGGCGCAGCTCCTTGATCGGCACAGACTCGCCCAGCACCTCGCGGGTCCCGTAAAAGTCGCCGAAGAAGCTCTGTTCGCGGTCGGTGACGCGAAAGCGCACGTGAACGATGTCGCCGATTTCGAGCGGCGGGAAGCTCGCCGACCAGGTCGAGCGGCGGCCCTGTTCGCGCTCGCCGTCTTCGCGCCACACTTCCGCCAGCATGCAGCGCCCCTGCTGGCCCGACCACGCCGGCACACGAATACTGCGCAGCCAGTCGCGCCCGTTGTCGTTGGTGATGCGGTACGCGTCCTGGGTGTAGGTCGCGGTGGTGCCGTCTTCATTGACGACGGTGATCTTTTCTCGGTACAGGATTTCGTATGGGTTGTCTTCGTTGACCGGCTCTTCGAGCGCGGCTTCGATGCGCTCGGTGATGTCGGCTTGCAGCGCCGCTTCGAACGGCGGCTGTTCGCCTTCGACGAATTCGAGGTAGCGCTCAATGTCTTCGCGATTGGGGTTGGCGTCCAGCGCGGCGCGGTACGCTTCAAGCGACTTGGCCCGCGTTTCGTCAGCCACCTTGGCGTCGCTGTCGGCCCACCCGGCATAGGCGCGGCCCAGCAACTCCAGCAGCCTGTCGTCGCGCGGCGCGATCTTGAGCGCCGATTGCAGCTCGCGCTCCGCCAGCGAGAAGCGGCCTGCGCTCCAGTGCAGCTCAGCCAACTGCGTCGCGGCGCTGGTGTTGAACGGGTCCAGCTTGCGCGCCTGCGCGGCGTAGCGCGTGGCTTCCTTGAGGTCGCCGCGCTGCACGGCGCGCTCGATCAGGCGGTCGCGCGCGTAGGTATCGGTGAAATCGGCTTGCAGCGCCCTGGCGAACAGTTCGTTGGAGGTGGCGTAGTCCTTGCGCAAACCGGCGTAGTAGGCGGCAAAGCGAAGGACGTTGGCGTTGTCAGGATAGTCGTCCTGCAGGTTGGCCAGTTCGCGCTCGACTTCGGCTTCGAGCCCCTTCATCTGCACCACGCGCGCGGCGTACATGCGCGCTTCGAGCCAACCGGGCGCGGCTTTGACCGCCAGCTTGGCGTAGTCATCGGCAAGGGCCGGGTTGCCGAACGTCGTGGTGTAGTACTGCGAAAGCTCCAATGCCGCACGGGCAGCCTTAGGATCAAGCTCCAGACACTGCTTAAGAAGCTCCCGCCGGCGGTTTTCTTCGCGCCCCGCAGCAACGGACGCGCTGCTTCGGCTGGCCCATGCGAGCAGGAACTTGAGAACGGTCTTCTCCTGTCCGTTAGTGATCGGTCCGGCAAGGGAACCGTTGAGCAGTTCGTCCAGTTCCCGCCGCGCGAAGGTGCTCGTCTTGTCTCGGGTTGGGCACAACAATTCGAGCGCCCCACGCAAGTATGGCGGCCGGTTGCCCACGGCAGTGCTCGAACTCAAGCCGGCTTTCGGGGGACTGCCCCCGAGACCGGCAACGGCCTGCGACATCTCTTCTAGCGACGCAGCCACGCGATACTTCGCGTGCGAAGCCAGTCGTATGCGCAAGCGCCAGTCGGCATCGGCTTGTCCCGCTTTGACAAGGAAAACGTTCCACCCGGCGCTGAGTCCCTCATGGTGGATTCTCTCCCCGTCAACGCCGTTGTCCCGAGCAGTTCGGTCCTGGTCGAATCCAAGCTCGCGTTCCGAATCCGTTTCGAGCAAATTCAATCGCTTAAGGGTTTCTCCGTTCTCTGCCTCGCCCGTGTACACACGCGACACCCGGGTTTGGTCGGTGCTCGAGAGCGACAATTGTGCGTCCGAATCCTGCTCGTCCGCCCAGACGGCGGTCAGCAGGAACGCCGTTGCTTCGTCGTTCGGACGCAGGACGGCGGCTATATCTATGGTCCCGTCCAGCGCTTTGACCGGGAGATTACGCCACGTTACCGCTTGGCCATCCTTGCCTGTGTATTCGGCGTTCAGATCGAGGTTGCGCTCGGGCTCCTGCACGTCCTCAAACCCCTGGCCGCGGTCGTTTGGGAATGGGCCGGCGACCCACCAGTCGGTGATGAATCCGAGTTGGTCCCGCATTGCCGGAATGTCGTCCAGTTCTCCCAGTCGTTTCTTCCGCTCGATCAGCTCCCAACGCAAAACGTCGGCTTCGTACTTGTCGGCGTGCAGGTCGATCAGCGCCTTGAGGTCGCTGGCGTGGGCTTTGTCCCACCCGAGCTCTGACGCGCAGCGCGCCTGCAGCGCGAGCGCGATGCGGAACTCGTCGCCTTCATACCCCGGTTGTTCCAGCAGGGTCTGCGCTTTGGAATAGCACGCTTGCAAGTCAGCGCGAATCCACGCTTGCCATAGCGCGATCTCGTCTGCGGTCAGGATTGCGGGCGCCTCGGGCGGCGCGTCCTGGGCCGGGACGGTCGCGGTGGGGATCAGCGATAGAAGCAGTGCAATGCAGAGCAGTTTCGATTTCGTCATCACCGCAGGATACGTTCAAAGCAGCGTTCGCGGGCGGGGAAATCGCTATGTACGGGCGACGTTTACGTCGCCCTCAGAGCCGTCGAGGGCGATGCAAGCATCGCCCCTACAACTGCACCGGCTCCTTGCGCAGCTCGGGCACCAGCTTCGCCATGATGTCCGCCACTTCGGTGACCTCAGCCGCCGTGTTGCTGAACCCCAGCGAGAAGCGGATCGTCCCGCCGCCCTCATCGTCGTTCAGCCCCAGCGCGGTCAGCACGTGGCTTGGCTTGGTGATTTCCCACATGCAGGCGCTGCCGGCGCTGGCGAGGATGCCCGCCTGGTCCATGCGGCGCAGCAGGTGGCCGCCATAGATGTTGTCAAAGCGAATGCTGGCGGTGTTGATCGTGGTGTGTTCGAGGTCGCCGTTCACGTGCGCGCCCGGCACTTTCTCAAGCAGCTCGCGCACAAGCTGGTCGCGCAGCGCCTTCAACTGCTCGCCCTTTTCGCGCCGCTTCTTTTCCGCCAGCTCAAGCGCGACCGTCAGCGCCGCGATCTGCGGCAGCGGTACCGTGCCGGCGCGGCGGCCGCCCTCGTGCGTGCCGCCCAAGATAAAGCAGTCGTACGGTGTGCCCTTGCGCAGGTACAGCACGCCGACCCCCTTGGGGCCGTAGAACTTGTGGGCTGACAGGCTGATGCTGTCCACGTCAAGCGCGCGCACGTCCACGGGCATCTTGCCGATCGCCTGCACCGCGTCAGTGTGGATCATCGCGCCCGCTTTGTGGGCGAGGGCAGCCAGCTCAGTGATGGGTTGAATCGTGCCGATTTCGTTGTTGGCGATCATCACGCTGATCAGCGCCGTGCGCTCGGTGATCGCCTTGGCCGCCGCCTTCATGTCCACGATGCCGTTGGCATCCACGGGCAGCACGGTCAGGTCGAAACCCGACTTTGCAAGCCACTCGCACGGGTTAAGCACAGCGCGGTGCTCGATCGCGCTGGTCACCAGATGATTGCGGCCCTTGTCGCGCTGCATGCACCACGCGATGCCACGCACAGCCGCGTTGTCGCTTTCAGTGCCGCCGCTGGTGAAGACGATTTCGCTGTCGTCGGCGGCGTTGAGCACCTTCGCTACCCGCTCGCGGCATTGCTTCAGGTACTTGCCCGCCTTGGTGCCGAGGGTATGGCCTGAGCTGGTGTTGCCGGAGAAGTCCCGCGTACAGCGGATCAGCTCGTCCAGCACAGCCTCATCAACGGGCGTTGTGGCGTTGTGGTCAAAGTTGATCATGGGCGAGCCTCCGGCAATTTTGGATTGTGGATTTTGGATTTTGGATTGCAAAGGCCGAGCACCCTCAAATCCTCGCAAACGGCTGACGGCGCGAGCCTCCGCGCCGTCCAATCCGCAATGCAAAATCCGAAATCAATCAGGTCTTGAGCACCGACGCCTTGCCCAGTGCTTCCGCTACGCCTTTCTGGTGGCGGGCCTGGCGGATGGCGAGGTCGGGGTCGATGATCCCCTTGCGCGCGAGGTTCACCAGCGCCTTGTCGAAGCTGAGCATGCCGTGCGACGCGCCTGTCTCCAGCGCCTGGTAGATCAGCGCCGGCTGCCCCTGGCGGATCATGTTGGCGATGCCGGGCGTAACCAGCATGAACTCGGCGCACATCACGCGCTTGTCTTCATTCTTGGTGGGCAGCAGGCGCTGGGCGATCACGCCGCGCAGCACCATCGAAAGCTGCATGCGCACATAGTCCTGCTCTTCGGACGGGTACATGGCGCAGATGCGGTCGATCGTGGAGACCGAGTCGATGGCGTGCAGCGTGCTCAGCACCAAGTGGCCCGTTTCGGCGGCGGTGATGGCGGTGCGCATGGTGGTGATGTCGCGCATTTCGCCGACCATGATCACGTCGGGGTCTTCACGCAGCGCGAAGTGCAGGGCCTCGGCGAAGCTGTTCGTATCGCTGTAAAGCTCGCGCTGGTTGACGAGGCTGCGCTTGTGGCGGTGGACGAACTCGATCGGGTCTTCCACCGTGATGATGTTGTAGTTGAAGTTCTCATTCAGCTGGTCGATGATCGTCGCCAGAGTGGTGCTCTTGCCGCAACCGGTCGGGCCAACGCACAGGATCAAACCGTCCTTCAGCGTGTGCAATTTGCCGCAGGCTGGTGGTAACCCCAGGCTGTTGAAGGGTTTAACGTCAGACGGGATGCGTCGGTAGACAACCGTCACAGCGCCGCGCTGCACGTAGGCTGACACACGGAAGCGGCCCTTGCCGTCTGGCGTCGTATGTGTGCAGTCGATGGCGCGGTGCTCGTAAAAGCGCTCCATGTCACGGTCTGACAGGATCAGCCGCAGGGCTGCCTCGGTATCGTCCGGGGTCAGGATCTTGGCTTCCACGGGTACCAACCGCCCGTGAATGCGCAGGACAGGCGGCGCGCCGGCTGTCAGGTGCAAGTCGGAGGCGTCTTCGCTTTCAGCGATTTCAAGCAGCTGGTTCAGCAGGCCCGAGTTGGCAAAGGCGTTGCCCCCCTGGTCGGCATAGCGCTGCGGAGCCGCGGGCGGCGGCGGAGGCGCCTCTTCGGCTCCCTGGTCGCCACCCCACCCGCCGGCATTCCAGCCACCCTGCGGGGCAGGCGCGTTTACGCCACTGGGCTGGCGAAGGTACGGGGGCGTACCCTGTTTGGGAGCATTGGGAGAAGCCGCCATATCAGCTCCTTTGTACCGGGGCTGCCGGTGCTGGGATTGGCAATAGGCTTGCCAGAAAAGACCGCAGTGAGTCTATTCCATGGATGCGGGGACGACAATGCTCAAAGGGTGTGGAATCAGTACAACTCGCGGGCAGTGTATGCGTTACATTGGGGACCTACCGGGTATAGCCGGTCGTATGTGGGCAATTTGCCAGGTTGGCGAACGGAGTTGAGTTGCCGGTTTTCGAATACAAAGCCCTGAACGCCAAAGGCAAAGCCGCCGCCGGCGTGGTTGACGCCGAAACCCCGCGCGACGCGCGCGAAAAGCTGCGCCACCAGAAGATCTACGTCACCGAGATCAAAGAAGTTCGCGGGTCGATGACCAAGCGCGAGGTGGTAAAGGACGAGATGGGTCAGAAGAAGGTCGTCGTCTCGTCCGAGCTGCCCAAGATCGTCACCTATACCGGCACGCTGGCAATCATCTCTGCGGGCGTGATGCTGCTGCAGCTTGTGCTGCAGTGGCGCTCGCAGCCCGAAGTCGTGGTCGGCGGCGAAGCCGTTGAGGGTGGGCTTACCGCCGTGGACGTTGGCGTCCGCATCGTATCGGCGATCGCCGCGGCGATGTTCGGGTACGTAATCCTGAAGGGAAAAACGTGGGCGCTTGCGGTGACCGCAATCTTCGCGGGGTTGGAAGCCGCCGGGCCGTTCTACGCCCTGATCAGCGAGAGCAACTTCGTGCTGGGCATGCTGGCGCTGGTGTACGGGGCGCTGGGGTGCATGTGCCTGTTGAGCCTCGCCAAGATGAAGGACACCGGCGCCGACGAAGGCAACGACAAGGTGCAGAGCCTGCGCGAAGTCAGCGCGTTCACGCGCCAGCTTGCGACGCTGCTGCACAGCGGCATCCCGCTGGCGCAGTCGCTGACGGCGTGCATCGAGCAGGCGGAAAGCCCCGGCATGTCGAAGACCCTGCGTCACCTGCGCGAGCAGGTTTCCCAAGGCACCGACTTCGCCAACGCGCTGGAGACCTGCCCAGGGTATTTCAACAGCCTGTTCGTGAACATGGTGCGGGCGGGTCAGGCCTCGGGCCGGTTGGACGAGGTGCTTACGCGCATTGCGGAATACCTGGCGAACCAGAACCGGCTTCGCAACAAGGTGATCAACGCGATGATGTACCCGGCGATCATGATGACCGTGAGCACGCTGGTGGTGATCGCGCTGATGACGTTCGTGGTGCCGCGCATTACCGAGATCTTGAAGGCACAGAACGTACCGCTGCCGCTGCCGACCGAGATCCTGGTAGCGGTTAGCGACTTCATGAACGTGTACTGGGAAATCCTGATCAAGGGCCCGCTGATCGCGATGTTCTTCCTGCAAGGCGCGCTGGCGCAGGACGCGTTCAAGCTGAAGTGGGACAAGATGAAGCTCAAGCTGCCGGTGATCGGCGACCTGCTGCGCAAGACGGCCGTTTCGCGCTTCGCGATCACGTTCTCGGTGCTGCTGCGCAGCGGCATGCCGGCGCTGGAAGCG
>CAZNBU010000068.1:0-12033 GCA_964571035.1 uncultured Planctomycetaceae bacterium
CCCGCGCAGGCCCAGCATCGGGTTCACTTCGTGAAGCGCAGCCACGCGGTCCTGCACTGCTTTCAACGGCACGTCCAGCTCGTCGGCGATCACCTGCTGGATTGCGGGATCGTGCGGCAGAAACTCATGCAGCGGTGGATCGAGCAGCCGGATCGTCACCGGCAACCCATTCATCGCCTCGAACAACCCGACAAAGTCCTCGCGCTGCATAGGCAGCAGGTGCGCCAGCGCGGCTTGCTTCTGCTCGATCGTGCGCGCGAGGATCATTTCGCGCATGCGGTTGATGCGCGCGCTGTCGAAAAACATGTGCTCAGTGCGGCACAGGCCGATGCCCTCGGCGCCGAACTCGCGGGCTTTGCGCGCGTCCGTGGGCGTGTCGGCGTTCGCGCGCACACCCAGGGTGCGGAACTCGTCCGCCCACTTCATCACCGTCTCAAAGTCGCCGCTCAGCTCGGGCGGCACAGTCGGCACGTCGCCGAGCATCACCTGGCCTGTACCGCCGTCGAGGCTAAGCAGGTCGCCTTCCTTTACAGTGTGGCGGCCTACAACGAAGCGCCGGCGGTGCTCGTCGATTTCCAGCTTCGAGCACCCCGCGACACAGCACTTGCCCATCTGCCGCGCGACAACAGCCGCGTGGCTTGTGCGCCCGCCGCGCGCGGTGAGGATCCCCTGCGCAGCCGCCATGCCCTTGATGTCTTCAGGGCTGGTCTCCTCGCGCACCAGGATGACGGTCTGGCCCTCCGCCGCCATGCGCTCCGCGGCTTCCGGCGAGAACGCAGCCATGCCCTTGGCAGCGCCGGGGCTCGCGGGGATGCCGGTGGCGATCACCTGCTTTTTCGCCTTGGGGTCGAAGGTCGGGTGCAGCAACTGGTTCAGGCTTGACGCGTCAATCTTGAGCAGCGCCTGCTCGCGCGTGAGCAGCCCCTCGTCCACCAGGCTCAGCGCGATGCGCAGCGCCGCTCGCGCCGTGCGCTTGCCATTGCGCGTCTGCAACAGGAACAGCTCACCATCCTGCACGGTGAACTCCATGTCCTGCATGTCGCGGTAGTGCTTTTCCAGCTTGTCGCGCACACCCAGCAGTTGCTTGTGTACCGCGGGCGAGCGCTCCGCCAGCGCGTCGATGTTGTCGGGCGTGCGCAGGCCGGCGACCACATCTTCGCCCTGGGCGTTGAACAGCACGTCGCAGAAGAATTCGTTTTCGCCGGTGCTGGGGTCACGGGAAAACCCGACGCCCGTGGCGCTGTTGTCGTTCAGGTTGCCGAACACCATCGCCTGCACGGTGACGGCTGTGCCGATCAGCCCGCGAATCTTGTGGATGCGCCGGTACTCAACGGCGCGCATGTTGTTCCAGCTTCGGAACACGGCTTCGATGGCGCGCTCAAGCTGCACCCACGGGTCTTCGGGGAAGGTCTCGTGCGCCTCGCGCCGGTACACCTTGCGCAGCGACTCGGCGATGCTTTGCAGGTCTTCAGCCGAGACGTCGCTGTCGCGCAGCACGCGGGTGCGCTTCTTGGTTTCTTCCAGCGCCGCGTCGAACTTCTTGCGCGCCACGCCCGCAACCACGTCGCCGAACATGGTGATGAAGCGGCGGTAACTGTCCCAAGCAAATCGCGGATTGCCGGTTTCCTTGGCCAGGGCCGCCACGGTTTCGGTGTTCAACCCCAGATTGAGCACCGTGTCCATCATGCCCGGCATGCTGGCTGCGGCGCCTGAACGCACACTGAACAACAGCGGCTTGGCACCGCCGAATTGCCGCCCGAGGCGCTTTTCGACCACGGCGACCGACTTGCGAACTTCGTCAATCAGCCCGGCGGGCATCTTGCCGCCGGCGTCGTAGTAGGCTTTGCAGCACTCCGTGGTGATCGTGAAACCCGGCGGCACCGGCAGGCCCAGCGAAGCCATTTCAGCCAGGTTGGCGCCCTTGCCGCCCAGCAGCTCTTTCATCCCGGCGTTGCCGTCGGCTTTGCCGCCCCCGAAAGCGAAAATGCGCTGGCTCATCGCTGGTTCCCCGTCCATCGGCGATAATCGGTATTCGCCCGCCCCCACGCAATGGCACGGCGGCGCCGCACCGCGCGTTTGCAGAAACTTCACACCATCCCATTGATCAATGGGCGCGTGGTCACGACCATTTCGTGCCATGCGGCTGCTGACTTACAACATCCACAAAGGCATCGGCGGGCGTGACCGCCTGTACCGCCTTGAACGCATCATCGACGTCATCCGCGACGCCAAGCCGGACATCGTCTGCCTGCAGGAGGTCGACCGCAACGTCAGCCGCTCGCGCTTCGACGATCAGCCGGCGCTGTTGCAACAGGCGTTCGGGTACGACTTCGCGATCTTTCAGTTCAACCATCGCGTTGGCAAAGGCGGGTACGGAAACCTGGTGCTTTCGCGCTACCCGATTCTCAAGCGGCACAACATCTCGCTGCGCTGGCGTGGGCGAAAAAACCGGCGCGCGCAGGTTGCAGTCTTGCAAACCCACGACGGCATCGAGCTGCGCGTGGTCAACTGGCACCTCGGGCTAAGCGAGCGCGAGCGGCACTGGCAGGTCCGCCACCTGCTTACGCACGAGTCCTACTGTCGCTATTGGGAACTGCCCACGCTGGTCAGCGGCGATTTCAATGACTGGCGCAACACCCTTCACCGCGGGCCCTTCACCGAGCATGAGCTTGAGCAGGTGACCGCGCCGCCTTCGCGCTATCGCAGCTTCCCGGCGTACATGCCGGTGGGGTCGCTGGACAAGGTGTTCGTCTGCCGTCGCATCCGTATCGACGGCGCGCATGTCGTGAACACGGTTCTAACACGAAAAGCGTCAGATCATTTGCCGCTGCTCGTGGATTTCAGCATCTAGAGGATGCACTGATTGCACCGTACAATTGCGCCCCGGTTTGGGCGTTGGCGGGCGATGGCGGATCGGCAGAAATCCATAGTGGCGGCGCTGCTGGCGGTGCACAGCGGCCGAATCTCTCCGGATGAGGCGGCGGCTGCGCTGGAGGACCCGGAGAAGGCGCCGACGCTTATGGAGTTCGACGCCGGGTTGCCGACCGTGACGCTGTCCTCCCACAAGGGCCCGCGCATCGCGACGCTGCCCGAAGTTCTCGGCAACCCCAAGCTGCAAAAGCAGGCGCTGCGCGAGATCGGCATCGGCGACACGGTGCAGAAGACGCTGTTCGAATACGCAGCCGACGGCGACACCGGCCGCCGCGTCATTCGCGACACGCTGCAAGCCGTGGCATCCACCGGCCGCGACCTCAACGCGCGCGGCGGGTTTCAGCCGGCGGGCGACGACGATGACATGGACGGCGAAACGCACGTCCCCAGCGAAGTTTCGCGCCGAACACTGCGGCTTACGACCGGCCGGTTCTTCCCGAACTTCGGCATCCAGAGCGAGCGCTACGAGGTAAAGAAGGAACACGCGCGCGGCGGCATGGGCCGCGTGATGCTGGCCAAAGACCGCGCCGTCGGGCGCGAAGTGGCGTTGAAGGAGCTGCTGCCGGGGATGGCCACCGGCTCCATCCCAGCCAGCGTGCCGGCGGGTGTCACCGATTCGGGCGGCATCGTTGAGCGCTTCCTTCGGGAAGCGCGCATCACAGGCCAGCTCGAGCACCCGAATATCGTGCCGGTCTACGAAATCGGCCAGAACGGCGACGGCAGCTTCTACTACACCATGCGCTTCATTCGCGGACGCACCCTGGCAGACCGGTTGCGCGAGATTCGCAAAGATGCCGCGCTGACCAAGGTGCAGAAGCTGGCATTGCGCATCAAGCTGCTCGACCAGTTCATCGACGTCTGCAACGCCATCGCCTACGCGCACTCGCGCGGCGTGATCAACCGCGACATCAAGCCGGAAAACATCATGCTCGGTGATTTCGGCGAGACGCTGGTGCTGGACTGGGGCCTGGCGCGCCTCAAAGGGCAAGAGGACAAAGCACTCGACGACCTGCGCAAGGGCACGCTCGCGCTGAGCAAGTCGCTGCTCGACGCCGACAGCGAAGCGCTGACACTGGACGGCAGCATCGTGGGCACGCCCGCATACATGGCGCCCGAGCAGGCGCGCGGCGAGCTGGAAGCCGTCGACGAGCGCAGCGACGTCTACTCGCTGGGCGCGGTGCTGTACCAGATTCTCACAGGGTACCCGCCGTATGAAGGGCCGATGGCCGCGCTGATTGTGCAGTCGGTGCTGGCCGGCCCGCCGGTGGCCGTGCGATCGCGCGAGCCGAACGTGCCGCGCGAGCTGGTGGCGCTGGTCGACCGAGCCATGGCACGCGAAAAGGAGGACCGCCTGCCGTCAGCGCTGGAGCTTGCGCGCGAGGTGAAAGCCTTCCGCGACGGGCGCACGCTGGGCAGCTACAGCTACACCCCGCGTGAGCTTGTGACGCGCTTCTGGCGCCAGAACCGTACCGCGGCTGGCATTGCGGTGCTCGGGTTCCTGCTGGTGGTTGCGGCGGTCGTTTTCTTCATGCAGCGCCTGACGGACGAGCGTGACGCGGCCCAATCGGCTCGGTTTGAGGCAGAGCGCGAACAGCAGAGCGCAACCAACGCGCTGAAAGTCGCGCAGCAGGAGCGCGACGAACGCGCCCGAATTGAAAAGCAGGCCGCGGACCGCGCGCGCGAGGAGTATCAACAACGCCTGCGCGAAGCTGAGCGTGTGCTGGGCACCATCGAAGGCATGCGTATCGGCCCGGCGATGGAGGACCTGCAATCCCGCCTGACGCGCTACGATGCCGAGCTGAAGGGCCCGCCGCAGCGCAAGCTGCTGGAGTTGAGCCCCGCGGAGCAGACCGGCAACAGCGTGCTGCTTTCGACCCTGCTGGGGTACATCTCGGCGCGGCAGAACCTGCTGGAGCTGCTCAACGGCCCCGCCGGCGCAGAGTTGCCGGAGACTTTCCGCAAGTTCGACCTGGCGGCGGAGCGGCGCGAGCTCGACGACCTGCGCCTTCGAACCGGCCAACTGGCGCGCATCAACGGTGAGTTCAACCTGGCGGAGTTCCTGATTGCCGGGTCAACGTTAAGCCAGAACGTGCTGGAGCGTGAGCGCGCCGAGACCGCGGGGGCCCGCGACGCCCTGCTGAACCTGCACGCCGAGCGCATCGAGGAAGCGGTAACCGATGTGCGCGGCGGCATCGGCCGTGCGGGCCGCGACCCCGGCGCGCCGACGGTCAGCGAGTACATTCGCCGCCTGTCGCAGTATCGTGAAGCGCAGACGGTAGACCGGCTTGAAAGCGAGCTCGATCGCCTGGTCGCAACGCCGCCTGAAAAGTGGACGCGCGCGCACGTGCATGTCGCCGTGCTGGTGTGCCGCGTGCTGGGCAACGTCGAGCAGCCGGCGCGCACAGTGCCGATGCTCGGCCGCCTGCTCGACAAGGTGAACGTGCCGGAAGCAGTGGAGGCTGCCAGCGAAGCGCTGGGCGACACCGACAGTGCCGAAGCGGTCGTCGTGCTGCTGCGGCAGGTTCGCAAACGCGGCATCGACTACTGGCAGCAGGTCAGTGGCGCAATTGCCGGGCTGCCGATGCCGGTGCGTTTGCGCGATCCCCGCGGGTTGCAGGATCATCTCGACCTCGCCTTTGTGCTGCGAAGCCGCGGCGACACCGTAGGTGCCATCGATTCCGCCACGCGGGCGCTGAACCTGTCTGAAGGCTACGCCGAAGCACTGCTGGTGCGCGGTCTGGCCCGCGCCGACGCGGGCGCGCGCGACGAGGCGCTTGCCGACCTTTCCGCCGCGGCTGGCCAGGACGCGCTCAAGTACGAAGCGCTGCTCGCCCGTGCCAACGCGCGCAATGTCTACACCGATGGTGAAGCCGCAATCGAGGACCTGACCACCGCGATCAACGCCGACCCGCAGAACCCGCGGGGGTGGGTCCACCGCGGACGCGTCTATTCGCAACGCGCGCGCTTTCAGCAGGCGCTGGAGGACTACCGCAAAGCCGTTGAGCTTGCGCCGGGCAACATCGCCTACCGGCTTGAGTTCGGCGAGCAGTTGCGCGCCAGCGGCCGGCCGTTTTTTGCGGATGCTGAAGCCGAGTTCACCAAGGTCATCGAGCAGGCGCCGGACGACTGGCGCGGGTGGTCGGCGCGCTGCGTGCTGCGGCGCGATACCGCTTTCGGCGGGTGTATTGAAGACGGGCTGGAGGCGACGCGCCTGAACCCGCAGGACGCGCGGGCCTGGAACCACATGGCGCAGTCCTACTACGGCATCGGTCGCATCCCTGAAGGGGTGGAGGCTGCCACCAACGCGGTGAAAGCCGATCCGCAGGAGTGGATGGCCTTCTACTATCGCGGGATTCTGTACCTGCGCATGCAGGACGCCGAGGACGCCCGCGCCCGCGACAAGCAGGACGCCACGTACAAGGAAGCACGCCGCATCAACCTTGAGCGCGTGGTCAGCGACTTCCGCAGTGTCGTGGCCATCGCGCCGGACGACTTCCGTTCGTGGGCGCTGATGGCCGACGCCCTGATCGGCCTGGACCGCTACGACGAAGCGCGCGCGGCCTGCGTCAGCGCGCTCAGCCTGGCGCCCTTCGACGGCGAGCAGTCCACCATCGGCATGCACAACTGGGGCGTGCGCCGCAACCTGCTTGAGATCGACGGTGCGGCCTGGGCGGGCCGCACGCCCGACACGATTCCGGCGATGGTGCGGCTGGCGCACTACCACATGCGCCGCGCCGAGCGCCCGCGCGCGCCGATTTCGGAGTTCCGTGAGCCCGTGATCCGTATTCGCCAGGCGCGCGCATCCGCCGGCGAGCAGACCTCGCCGATTGCACGCTACGAGCTGGCGGGGGCCGAGTTGCGCCTCGCCTCGCTGCTGCTGGAGGCGGAATACTTCGCCGAGATGGCCAAGGTCGCGCAGGCTAGGGTGCAGTCGAATGACTACGTGACGCCGCTGGACTGGTTCAACCTCGCGCGCGCCCATGCCGGTTTGTCGCGCCAGTACCTTGAGGGCCGGGTGAAGCTGCTTGGGGCTGATGATGCCGAGTTGCAGGCTGCGCAGAGTGAGTTGAACGCGCTGTCGCCGGCTCAGCGTCGGGAGCGTTCCGACGAACTGGCTGACCAGTGCCGAATCGCCCTGGCAGGGGCTGTCGCGGCCGGGTTCAAGGATGTCGAAGCCGCGCGGCGCGAGGAGTGGTTCCGCCACTTGCAGCAGGAGCAGTGGTGGGGCGAGTGGGTGGAGTCGGCTGAGAAGAGCACCGCCCAGCCGCCGCAAGACCCCGGGGCGCCCACGCCGATTGCCGTGCTAAGCCACGTCACCGAAGGCGGGCCGGCGTGGCAGGCTGGGTTACGCGAGCTGGATGTGGTGGTGCAGGCCAACGGGGTGGCGGTCAGCAGCACCGCAGAGTTCATCGGCCAGTTGCGGCAAGTGGAGCCGGGGGTTGAGTATGCCGTAGTCGTGCGGCGCTACGAGCTGCGCGACGGGCGGCTGGTGATGGCGATCGGTCCGGATGGCGCGCGTGTCGTGGACGAGTCCGGCCTGCCGGTGTGGAAGTACACCGAGCACACGCTGCAACTGCGCGGCGGGTTCCTTGGGATCCGGATCGACGACTGCGCCCTCCCCTCGCCGCTTGACCCGTAGTGGGACGCGCGGCGCGAATCCAACGTAAACCTCTTTGCAAACAAGAGTTGCGGCAACCAGCCCCGGCGATTCGCTTTGCGTGTGGCCCGGCCACCACGGATTTTAAGCCGCAGGCCACTATGTCAGGAAGTTCCAAATTGCACACGGGGTCATGTTGCGTTCGTTCAAGGCCCATTTCTGCGCTATTTTGAGCCTTTGCTCTTGATTATCTGACCAAATCGCACTAATCCTTGTGCGGTCATTGAAGTGCTACGTTGGTGCTACCTGTCACCAACCAGTCGCTCTCACTGGGCACGTGAGGAACGAGCCGGCGGTGTTGGCATTTGCCCCAACCGGGGCAGGAGCAACATCAACCGGGCAGGCGTCATTGTCGAATCTGGGGGTAGTCATGCGCTATTTGGTTGCGGTTCTAGCGGTGTTCTTGGCGGGCGGTCTTGCGGCTCAGCTCGTGGCGACGGGAGCAGAGTTTCGGGTCAACACCGAAACTGTCGGCAATCAGCTCAGTTATCCGGAAGGACGGTCAATTGCCGCAGACTCCGCTGGAAATTTTGTAGTCGTATGGACTAGTGACGGTCAGGACGGCGACGGCTTGGGCGTCTACGGACAACGATACAGCTCCGCGGGAGTAGCTATCGGCGGAGAGTTTCGAGTCAACTCCACCACCACAGGAAGCCAAGACAACTTCGCCGTCGCAATGAACGCGAGCGGGCAGTTCGTGGTGGTTTGGCAGAGCGGCGGGTTCCCAACAAGTGACATTTATGCGCAGACTTACGACGCGTCTGGAACTGCAGTCAGTCCTGAGCTCGTTGTGAACACGTTTACGCCGGGGGTACAGCATGCGCCCACGGTGGCGATCGACGCCGCTGGGAACTGTGTTGTCGTGTGGGAGAGTGAGGGAAACGAATCTGGCGGACCTGGTAGTCATGGCATCTTTGGTAAAAGATTGCAGCACGATGGCACACCGCTATCGCCCGACTTCCAAATCAACCAAACGGTCGTCGGACACCAGACGCGTCCATACATCGCGATCGACGCCTCCGGTTCATCCGTAGTTGTGTGGGAGAGCCCTGATGCCGACGCAATTGGTGTGTTCGGCCGACGCTTGGACTCGGTCGGCAACCCAATCGGACCTGAGTTTCCGGTTAACAGCCAAACCGCGGGCAGCCAGACGCACCCTGCGGTGTCGTGCGACTCGGGTGGCGGCTTCGTAGCAATCTGGAAGAGCCAGACCGCGTCTCCATCAAGAATTCTAGCTAGGCGGTTTGACGCATCCGGTCTGCCTGCTTCACCAGACTTTCAAGTCAGTACGCTGGCTACGCTTGGAGAGGAGTGGGCGGCGGTTGCGTGGTCGGGTAATGGCGCCTTTGTCGTTACATGGAGCGACTTCGCGCTATTCCCAACGCGCTACGAGGTCTACGCTCGGGCATTCGCGTCCAATGGTGCACCACTTGGTGCGGAGGTCGTAATCAACTCAACCACCCCGGACGATCAGTACGTTCCCTCGATTGTGTTTCATGGCGGTACCGCGTGGTTTGCCTGGTCATCCTTGGGGCAGGACGGATCCGGTTCTGGTGTCTATGCCCGACGTTTTTCGGTATCGTTACCCTCCAACATTCCGCCGGTGCTGGCGAACAACGTGTCGCTCGCCGTTGACGAGGCCGCGACAGGCATTATCAGTTCTTCCCTGCTGCGCTTCGACGACCCGGACACGGCTGACGACCAGTTGATCTACACGATCAATAGCTTGCCAATGGAAGGCGAGTTGTGGGTGAACGGGGTAAAGGCGCTCGTGAACAGCACGTTCACGCAGGAGCAGATTAACCTCAACCTGGTTACCTACGAACACGAGGGTGTACCTCCCACCGGCACCGACTCGTTCAACTTTACACTCAGTGATGGCACGACCCCCATCCCGGGTACGTTCAATATCAACGTGACCGCAACCAACGACCCGCCGGTCATCGTCACCAACATGGGGCTGACTGTGCCTGAACATGGCAGCGGGCAACTCACCGCCGCGGTCCTGGAAACGGAGGACGAGGAGAGCGGCGGATCGGTTTTCTACACGCTTACGGCACTGCCGGTGTTCGGTGAACTCCAGTACAACTCGACGCCCATTGGCCTCAGCGCGATGTTCACACAGATCGACATCGGCAATGGATCCCTTTCGTACCACCACTTCGGCGCTGAGCCGGCGGCGGAGTCGTTCGGATTCACCGTCAGTGACGGCACCGTAACGCTGAACGGCACGTTTGTCATCACGATCACGCAGGTGAACGACGCGCCGATGCTGGCCAGCGCCGCCTTGACCGCTGCCGAGGGCGCTATCACTCCTATTGGCAGCAGCAACTTGTCGGTTACCGACCCCGACAGCAGTAATGCGCAGCTGACTTTCCGCATGACGTCGCTTCCCGCTAACGGCACGCTGCGGCGCAACCTGGCTGCGCTGGCGGTGAACGACCCGTTTACGCAGGCCGACATCATTGCGGGCATTATCGACTACCAGCACAACGGCAGCGAGACGTTGTCCGACTCGTTCATGTTCAGCTACGAGGACCAGGTAGTGGTCGGCGGGTCTTCGACCTTCATGATCACCGTAACGCCGGTCAACGATCCGCCTACGCTGACGAGCGTCGCGAACACGCCGGGCACAGAAGACACCGCGATCCCCATGGATCGCAACATGTTCCTTACCCTCGGTGACGAGGCTGATCCCGAGAATGACCCGATCAGCTTCCGCTTCCCGAGCGTTCCCAACGGCACGGCTGAGTTTTCGGCTACCGGCGCGGGCGGGCCCTGGGTGACGCTGCAGCCGTCGCACATCCTCGACGGCGTCGCATGGATCCGCTGGACGCCGCCACAGGACGCCAACGGCACGGTTCTCGGGTTGACCGTCCTGGCGTACGACGGCCAAGCCGAATCGGCCACGCCCGTGAACGTCAACTTCGACCTCGCGCCGGTCAACGACCCCCCGACCGTTACTGCCGCCAACGTTGTGCAGGACGAAGACGCGGGGGCTGTTTCGCTTCCGGGTTGGGGCACGTTCAGCACCGGCCCGTCGAACGAGGGCGGGGCGATTATTGATGCAGTGGTCAGCAACATTACCCTGCCGAGCCTGTTTGCCGTGCCGCCGGTGGTTTCAACGAGTGGCGATCTGTCGTTCACGACAGCGCCGGACCAGTTCGGAACGTCGCAGTTCACACTGACGATCCGGGATGACGGCAGCGGCGACGATACGTCGGTTCCCTACGTGTTCAGCATCACCCTGAGCCCGGTCAACGATGCTCCATCCTTCACCGGTGGAGCCAACCCGCCCGCCGTCTCACAGAGCGCCGGGCCGCAGGTTGTGAGCGCCTGGGCGACAAACATCAGTGCCGGGCCGGGTGAAGCCGGGCAGGTGTTGAACTTTGTGGTGACACCCGGTGCAACCACCGGCGGCATTAGTTTCTTGAGCGGGCCCGGCGTGGACGCTCTTACCGGCGACCTGACCTACGAGGCGACAGGTGTCGGCACAGCCGACTTCTCGGTAGTGCTGATGGACGACGGAACCGTGAATAACACCTCGGCACCGGTATCGCTCACCATCACCACGGTCAGCGCGCCGATGGATGTCTACGTTGATGCGACTTGGGCCAGTGTAGGAACGGGGCTGGACCCCGACGGCGGGGGTCCGGCCACCGCCATGGGGGTTGACGCCTTTGCCGACCCGCAGTCGGGGTGCAATGCTGTCGCCGGCGGCGGCGAGGTTCATGTGGCGACGGGAACCTACTCCGGTATCAGCACCACCGGCACGAAACACCTGAGGCTGGCGGCGGGCACGGTCCTTCGCGGGAGCTCGCCCGTGGTCGACCACACCGGTCCGGGCACATTTACTGTAACCGGCGGCACGCTGGACCAGGACACGGCGTTCCCGACGATCCGCGTGAGCGGCGGGGGCGTTGTTGAGCTGGATGGTGTACTCGTTCTCGAAAGCAGCGTGGGCGACCACTACTGCGTTGAGTTGGCGGACGGAACCATCGATGTCGCAAGCAACGGCGGAAACACCTTCCGCATTCGCGGCACGGGCGGCGGGTTCATCGACCAGCAGACCGCCGCAAACATTGACGCGACCAGCGGCGCGAACTGGGAAGAGGACGCCACGGTGTTCAACACAGCGGTGCTCGCTGACAACTTCAGCATCGAAGACCGCATGCTGCACGCGCTTGACGCGTCAAGCCGAGGGTTCGTGCGCTGGGCGGCAGGCCAGGCGTTCGTCACGCAGGACAGCGGCAGCATCCAGCGCGGCGTGGACGCAGCCACCGGCGGCGACACGCTGCATGTCGGCGCGGGCACCTACGACGAGAAGGTTACAGTCAACAAGACGCTATCGCTGATCGGGCCGAACGCGGGCATCAACGCGGTCATCGGCACGCGCAACCCCGAGGCAACGGTCGTCAAGACCGCGTCCGGAAGCACATCCGTCC
>CAZNBU010000069.1:0-11837 GCA_964571035.1 uncultured Planctomycetaceae bacterium
CATAAGCAAAGTCGAATCGCCGATCCGCCGTGAAGGCAAGCGCATGCACCTGCTGCTGACGCCCCTGACCGCGGAAGAGCGCAACGCGCGCAAGAAGCAGCTCGAAAAGGAAAAGGAAAAAGCCGCCGAGGCAAGGCTGGCGGCAGCCAAAGCCAAGGCGGAAGAAGCCAAGAAGGCCGAAGCAGAGAAGGCCACAAGCTAACGGACCACAACCGACGCGCCCAACCGGTTCCAAGTCGAGCCAGCTCGCCCGGGGGGACGTCAAAGGAAAACGACATGCCGAAGATGAAGACCCACAAGGGAGCGTCCAAGCGCTTCAAGGTCACCAAGAAGGGCAAGATTAAGCACTACAACGCCGGCCGTTCACACTTGATGAGCGGCAAGAGCCCCAAGCGCCGCCGCAACAAGCGGCACAGCCACGTGCTCTCGCCCACCCACGCCCGCAACGTAGCCAAGCTGATGGGCGTGCGCCGAGTGCCACCGGCGCCGACACCAGCCAAGGCCGAAAGCTAGCAATCACCGCCGGCATCAAGTCGAGGAAAACCTCGCCCGGCAGAAAACAGGAGCCCGGAGCGCAAGCGACGGGTAGACCTACAAAAGAGAGTTCGCGCCGGACTCAAGACGGGACAACCCCGCCCGGCAAGAACCAGGAGAGAAAGACATGTCCCACGGAGTAAGCCGCGTAGCCCGGCACCATCGCAAGAAGAAGTTCCGCAAACTCGCCAAGGGGTACTGGGGCCGCCGCAAGAGCTACCGCCAGGCGCGCGTCGCCGTCGAGCGCGCGTGGCGCTACGCGTGGTTCCACCGCATGCGCCGCAGACGCGATTTTCGCCGCCTGTGGATCACGCGCCTGAACGCCGCGGCACGCCTGAACGGCATCACCTACAGCCAGCTCATTCACCTGCTGAACAAGGCGAACATAGAGCTGAACCGCAAAAGCCTAAGCGAGCTAGCCATCCGCGACCCACAAGCCTTCACAAAGGTAGTAGAAGCCGCAATGGCCGCGAAGTAGCGCAAGCAACCGCCAACACGCACCGGGGTCGGGCAATCGCCCGACCCCGCGTTCATTTCAGCAGAAGCCCCGGCTGGCAGGCCGGGGGGTCGCGGCGAGTCTGCCGCGACAAGCAGTTCACTTGCGCAGATCCAGCGCCCAGAGTTGAACGGGCGACTTGAGGTCGTGGACGGAGTCGAAGAACAGCAGCTTTCCGTTCAGCACCGCTGTGCTTGGTCCCCATGGAAACTGTCGTTCTCCCTGCTGGATGTTGCTGCATACAAGTTCCGGAGCGGCATCCTTTCCAGAGATTCGCCAGATCGAAAGACAGTTGTCCTGCCACATTTGAAGGATCAGGCTGTCACCATCGACGCCCCGCAATTCGTAGTAGCGCCGTTGGCCTTTGTCAGGGCCGCCAACTCGCGTGGTGCCGTCCTTCGTACCGTCAGTCCGCCACAGTTCGTCCTGTGCGTTGACATCGGTCTTGAGGACGAAGTACAGGAAACCGTGCGCCACATACACAATACTCGGAGTACTTCCGCGTTCTCCGGGGGTCAAATCCGCGAGCAGGAAGGTTCCTTCCTCGCTGCCATCGCTTACCCAGTACTCGGTGCCGTGTTTGCCGTCGTCGATGGTGAGGATCATCTTTCCTTGCAGCTCGTATGGCCAATCAGGGTAGCGACTGTGATCCGTTAGGCCCTTGATCCGACGGGTTCCAACTCCGGTACCGTCGCTGACCCATAGCTCGTGGAAGGAAGCCTCCTTGTTCCAGACCCATGCGAACAGCTTTCCCGCGCGGACGTCAATCCGGCCGAACTGCGTGCCCGCCGGCCCCTCCGTAATGTCAGCGACAAGAGTCGTCCCATCGTTCGTGCCGTCTGACCTCCAAATCTCTGTTCCGCGTTTGCCATCGTCCGCCTTGAAGTAGACGTAGTTGTCCATCTTTTCCAGCGAGCCAATGGAGCACCCTTCCGCGCCAGGTCTGACATCTCGGACAATGGCCGTCCCGTCCTTGGTGCCGTCTGTGTGCCAGAGTTCTTCGCCGTGTTGGCTGTCCTCTCCGGCGAAGTACAGCCGGTTTCCCATCACGGCTGCACCCAACGGGCCGGATCGGTACTTAATGCCGGGGAGCGCGAACCTGCGCGTCGTGCCCTGCTTGGTGCCGTCCGTTGCCCAGCACTCAAATCCGTTCACGGAGTGAGTCACAAAATGTGTCCTGGCGTCCAGCTGGAAGTAGCTCACTGGAAAGTCACGTTTGTCGTCGCGCGGAGATTCAAGAATGACGCAGGTTCCCGCCTTGGTGCCGTCGCTGAACCACAGTTGCCAGGACTCATCACCGATGTTTCCCTTGCCGAAGAAGATTCCGTCCGAAGTCCGCCACATCGAGACGGGACCGTAGTCCGCAGTCGACAGAACTTGGCCGAGGACCTCAGGTTGCTTTTCCGCAACCGCAGAGGAGGCCCAAACGAGTAGGATGGCCAGAGTCGTTAGCGTTCGCATAGGAAGACCCTTCGTGATTCCTGTTGAACGAACAGCCCTGTACATCGTTTGAGGGTGCATACCGCCTTAGCGCGGGCAGCATTGGCCGCGCTATTTCATGGAACTGGTTGGTTGCACGAATGCCCCCGACTTGCGTCGGGGGCTCTAGTTTTTGCTAGTCGTGCCTTAGTGCTTTTACCGGGTCTACTCTTGCCGCTCGTCTTGCTGGTAGGATGGCGGCTAGCACTGCGGTTACGGTGCCTAGCGCCGGGCCGGCGAGCGCCAGCCATACCGGCAGCACGAACACGCTTCCTTTGTATGGCACTGACGCGCGCTCGGCGATTATGCTTTCGGCTATGGCGTCGCCGGGGATGGTGGCTACCCAGGCGATCAGCAGGCCGAGCAATCCGCCCACCAGGCCGATCATTGCGGACTCCGCCAAAAACACCACCTGCACCTGCCAGTTGGTGGCGCCTACCGCCTTGAAAATGCCGATCTCGCGCGTGCGCTCCAGCACGCTGGTGATCATGGTGTTCACGATGCCGAGCGTGCTGACAATCAGCGCGATCCCGGTCAGGAACGCGATGATCACGGTGATCACCGTCAGCATGGTTTCCACGCGCTCGAGTACGCTCGCCACGCTGAACGCCGTGAACCCCATGTCGCGCAACTGCTGCTCGACTTTCGGTGCGTTCTCCGCGTCGTCCACCATCACCAGCGCGCGCGAGTACCCCAGCTCCTGGTTGATCAGGCTGCCGAGAAACAGCCCGCGCGCGGTCTCCTGCGGCATGAACACGTCCACCTGCACGTTGTTGCCGTCTTCGATCACGTTGAACGGGTCATCCGGCTCCGCCTCGCGCAGGATGCCCACCACCGTCAGCTCGCGCTCAATGGGTTTGCGCGCCTGCTGCATGAAACCGGCGATCTGCGGCAGGATCTTGGGCAGCATCTGCTGCAACTGCTTGCGCTCTTCTTCGCTGAGATTCTCCATCGCCCGCTGGATCTGCGGCGGGGCGGCCTCCATCGGGTCTTCGCTTTCGTTCACGATGCTGCGCAGCGTGATCTTCTTGCCCAGCACCTGCTCGTAATCCCCCGCGGTCAGCAGCCCTTTCTTGTAGAGCATGTACTCGTGCAGGATCACCTCGTCCGCTTCCGGCCCGCTGAAGTAGCGCCCGGCGATGATGCGGTCTTCGTAGCGGCGGCGGTCGATGTCCACGCCGTTGCTCAGGTTGGTGGTCTTGTCGAAGCCATCGATCGCGAACTCGTACCGCTCCACCACAATCGGCGCCACGCTTTCGACATGCTCGACCTTGCGCAGCTTCTCCAGCGTCGCGTCATCAATCTGGTTCACGCGCCGGCCCGTCCACTGCCTGATCTGCCGCCGGTTGATCGCCGCACGCCGCAGCCGCTCGCGCCTCTCGTCGCTCATTTCGCCGTCGATCTGCACCGCCGTCGGGTCCTCCGCCAGCTCGATCCCCATGCCGCCGGTGACGCCGATCTGCCGCAGGTTGTCGCTGCCGCTGACGGTGTCGAGAATGGCTTGGCTTAAACCCTGCCCCAGCGAAACGATCATCGTCAGCGCGAACACGCCGATCAGCACGCCCGACATCGTCAGCAGGTTGCGCGAGCGCTTGCGCAACAGGCCCTCGATCGCCAGCGCGAGGAAGTTCATGCACCCTCCTGCGTGGCGTGCGCGACTTCGTCAACGAACTGGCCGTCCGCCATGCGCAGCGTGCGCGAGGCATGGGTCTTCGCGAGCTCAGGATCGTGCGTGACCATCACCAGCGTGGTGCCCGCGGCGTGCGTATCCCGGAGAATGCCCATGATCTGCTCGCTGGTGGTGGTGTCGAGGTTGCCGGTGGGCTCATCGCACAGCAGCATGCGCGGCTTGTTGACCAGCGCGCGCGCGATGGCAACACGTTGCTGCTCGCCGCCGGAAAGTTCGCCCGGCACGTGGCCCGCGCGGCGGCCAAGGCCCACGCGCTCAAGCAGGTCGTGTGCGCGGCGTTTGCGCTCGGCGCGGCCGACGCCCTGGAACACCAGCGGCAGCGCGACGTTTTCCCACGCGCGGCGCGAGTTAACCAGGTTAAAGCTCTGGAAGATGAAACCGACGCTGGTGCGACGGTACAGGCTGAGCTCGCGGCTTGTCAGGTCAGCCAGTTCGCGGCCGTCCACCACAATGCTGCCGCGCGACGGCCGGTCCAACCCGCCCAGCAGGTTGAGCAGCGTGCTTTTGCCCGAGCCGGAGCGGCCCAGCAGCGCCACGAACTCGCCGGGTGCGACGCTGAAGTCAACACCGCGCAAAGCCTGCACGGTCTCGCCGCCGAGTTGGTATTCGCGCCAGAGGCGCGTGGCTTGTACCAGGTTATCGCCCATCTGTTCCGTACTAACCGCTGCGAACCCCGTTTCCTTCCCGCCGTTATTAGCATAGTGTTGCCGCGGTTTGCGGCGATTTCCGGGGAAGTCCATGCGCATTGCAACCGTGCTGATTCTCGCGTTGGTGCTGGCGGCGTGCGGCGGCGAAGACAACGCCGGGGCCGCCGACGGCGTCACCGAGGCCCTGAAAGAACGCGCCGACCCAGCCGAGCGCAACCTGGTCAAGATTCGCGACGCGGTGGTGAAGTTCTACGCCGAGAAGAAAACGGCGCCGCAATCGGTTAGCGACCTCGCGGGCTTCGGCGGCGGGCCGGACGAGCTTGAAGTCAGCGACGACTACGCCGACATCGGGTTCACGTTCACCGCGCAGGCATTGAAGTTCGACGCGCAGGGCAAGCTGACGCGCGGGTGGTTTCTCGCCTCGCCCAAGGGGACCAGCGAAGCGCCGAAGGTTCGCATGAACGGCGTAACCGGCGAGTACGAGTACATCCTGAAGAACCAGGACTGGACTGCCGCCGAGGAAGACCACGGGTGGGCGCCCGGTGAGCAACCCAACCCGGACGAGAACCTGACAACCGAGTGATAAGTACCAATGAAAAGGCCCGCGATAATCGCGGGCCTTTGGTTTGCTGTCGCGGCTACTCTTTCTCGTCTTCCTTCTTTTCGTCTTCGGGTGCACTCTTGGGCAACTCGACCGGCTTCTTCTTCACCCAGTCGCCGCCGTCGTTGTATTTGACCTCGGGCACGTACTCGTGGGCGCGCTTGCGCAGCACCTTGGCGCCCTTGATCTTGTTGGCGTCCGCCGCGGCGTCGTCCTTGCTCAGCTCCGCCGCGAACTCAAGGCCGAAGATCACCTCGCCGAACACGCAGTACGGGCTCTCTTCCTTGTCCCAGTCCGGGTAGTCCTTGAGGTTGATGAAGAATTCGGTGCTGGCTGAATCCAGCGCACCGGTGCGCGCCATGGCGATTGTGCCGCGCGTGTTGCGAATGCCGAGCGCTTCGTAGCGTTCATTGTCGACGGCTTCGTTGCGGATGCCGTAGTTGTACCCTTCGCGCGACTTGCTCTGGTCGTATCCGCCCTGGATGATGCGTGGGCCGGTGTTCTTGTGGATTTCGGCAATATCGGTGCCGGTGCCTTCCACGCGGTAGAACTCGCATTCGGTATTGTAGAAGTTCTCTTCAATCAGATTGATGAAGTTGGCGACGGTGTTCGGACATACGTCCTCAAACAGTTCGATGACGATGTCGCCCTTCGGAAGCTGGATCACCACCACCGGGCGCGGCTGCTTTGCAGCGCTGGCTGGGATTACTTCCGTCTTTACGTTGTCGAAGCGCACTGCCTCGGGCACCTTCTGCACCTTTTTGCGTGGCACCGGCCACCCGTCGTAGTAGACCTGCGGGACGTAATCGACGCCCTGCCGCTTCTGCTCAACGTAGGTGTAGTAGATCTCGGCCTGGTGCAGGCGGCGCGCGACCTTCATGCCGTCTTCGCCGTCCAGCACTTCGCCCAGCGGTTTGAAGTTCAGCCCCAAAGCTTCGCTGGGCTCGATCACCACAAAGAACTCGGCGCGCGCGCGCGACGGGTCGTCAGGGTCGCGGGCCAGAGCGAACGAGCCGCGCTGGAAGCGCGCGAGGTCGTTGCCCTGGTAGGTGATGCTGTACGGGTTGTCCTCAGCCACGGTATCGACGTCGTCTTCTTCCTTGGCTGTGGTCGGCTTTTCAAGCTCGACGCCGACGGGGCGACCCTGCTTGCCGGCGCTGATGATCGTTGCGCCCTTGAAAGGCCCAGCCGGGTTGAACGTGTTACTGAACGCCAGCGCGCCGGCATCAGTGCGGTTGTAGTAGCCCTCGTCGCACAGGCTGACCATGTGCCACACGGCGTTTTCCGCCTGGTCTTCGTACAGCATGACGCGCAGGTTGCCGGCGCTGGTCACGTACACCACAATCGGGTTCTTGTCCTCCGGCTTGGCGTCCACCGCCTTGCCGTCAACAAGGCGCGGCTGCGGCTTGTCGACGCTGCTGTGGTGGTCCCACGGCAGCAGCTTCTTATTCTCGGGGTTCGCCAGGAACTCCTGGTCCGCTTTCAGCCGCGCCAGCAGGCCCGCGACGTGGCGGTGCCACGAGGCGTGCTCTTCATGCTGGCTGAGCAATTCCACGCCCGCGCTCAGGATGTCGATGGCCTGCTGCAGTTGCTCCGCCTTGTACGGGCGCTCAAGCAACTGGTAGGTGCGGATGCAGTAGCGGTACCAGGCGTAGGCTTCGCGGGCGGCGTCGCCTTCGGCTTCGGCGATCAGCTCTTCCATGCCGCTTTTGAGCTCGGCGACCTTCTGGTCTTTCATGGAAACGCTGTCGACGCGGTTCTTGAACTCCTGCTCAGACGAGCTTGCGCGCTGCGTCCAGATCAGGTAGGCGGCAAACCCAGCCACGATCAGGAACAGCACCGGCACAAGAATCTTGCCGTAGCTGGCCATGAGCTTGCTGGCGCTGTCCACCATGGTCGCGCCCGCGCCCATGCCGGTGCGCGGCAGCACATCCCGTGAAGCGTCCTTGCTGGCAGCCAGCGGCTGCCCCTTCTTCTTGATTGTCGTGCGAACCATGGATTCCTGCGTCAGTCGAATTTCGGGTTCATCTCAACGGTGAGGATGCTGAACCGCTCAGAGGCCTGCACCCGCCGGTCCGGCGCCAGGGTCAACAGGACCTGGTCGTCAGCCTTCTTGAAGCGGGCCATCATTGTGCCGGCATCAGGCTTGGCTTCCTCGACCATCAGTGTCCACCCTTCGTGGGCCATGTTGGCTTTGAGGAAGTCCAGCACCTTCTGCGCGTCGTCCAGGCCGTTGCCCTTGCTGCGGTAGGCGTAGCGGCCGTAGATGCGCTTGCCCCCGGCGCCGTCCTGGCGCTTGAAGGGCGGGTCGTCATACTTGATGTAGTTACCCGGTACCACCACATCGGTGTATGCTTCTCCGTTATCCCATGGCGGGCCGTCCTTCTGGACGGTCTTGCATCCGGCGACCAGCAGGATCGCCATCAAACCCAGGAATGTAAGCGTGGCCTTCATCCCGTTCTCCATAAGGGGGTGAGACTATACATAAACGGTTTTCCCCCAAGCAGGGGGAAACCAACCCAAATGCCATGCTTGAGTATCGGCATCTGGAGGTCCCGGCCTTGGGGCGAACAGGGCCAATTTGGGGCGTGGTTGATGGTCCTAAGCACCCAGCGCCCGGCGCGCCTGTTCCCGCTTCTCGCGGCGCTTGCGGGTGGGGTCGTCCGCCTTCCAGGGGTCGGCGGCGGCGATTTTGGCGCGCATGTGCTTCTCGTACTCCGCCTGCCGCTCAAGGATCGGGGCGTTGATGATCGCCCGGATGCGCTCGGTCACCTAGTCCTGGTGCTCTTTGGCACGCGCGCCTTCAGCCATATCACCCGCGTACTCCTCGAACGGCAGGGGATTGTGAACGACCGTCCGGTGCGGCTGAAAGAAGCGTGGCCGCCAGTTCTTCTTGGGCCAGAACTCGCCGACCGTGACAAACGTGATCGGCAGGATGGTTGCCTTGGTGGCAAACGCGGCGCGCAGCGCCCCCGGCTTCATAGGGCCCATCAGGCGCCCGCTGCTGCGTGAGCCCTCGGGGAAGACGCCGGCTGCCCCGCCGTTCTGCAGGATCTTGAGCAACGTGACGTACGGCCCGCGCCCGGGGTTCTCGCGGTTGACGGGGTAGGCCTTGTAGCTGCGGGTGAAGAACCCCACGACAGGCACGCGGAACAGCTTGTCCCAAGCCATGATCGAGACATCGCGGTCGGCGTAGTAGATCATCAGCGCGACCAGCGTGGGTGGGTCGAGGTAGCTGGGGTGGTTCGCCACCACCAGCAGCGGGCCCGTGCGCGGGATTTTTTCGGTGCCGTCCACGCGCCAGAACAGCAGCGTGCGCGCGATGCCGACCGCGAAGTTCACGGCGAAGTGGTAGATCCACCCGCGCCATCCGGTGGGGCGAACCTGCTCAACCAGCACGTAGTCATCGCGGGCCATGGGGCGCGAGCGTAAGGCACCGCGCGCCAACCGGCAAGCTACTGGCGAAGCAGCTCGGCGTGGGTGAAAAGCCACTCGCGCTGTTGCGGTGTATCTGGCACGTCTACACCGCGCGCTTTTGAGACGCGGGTGATGGCATTTTCCCCGCTTTCACCGAGGCGTACCAGGAACGCTGCTGCCGCCATACCCGACCGCCCGATGCCCGCGCGGCAGTGCACGCCGACCGCCTTGCCGCCGTCCGCGAGGTCGCGGATCACCGCGGCGAACAGGTCGGGAGAGCGCGGGACGCCACGGTCGGGGATGGAGTAGCGCATGAAATCCAACCCGTGCTTGGCGGCAAGTTCAACTTCGTCGAACAAACCCAGCTCAAGCTCTTCGGCTGGCTCAAGCAATGTCAGCAGCACCTGCACGCCCTGCCGTGCATAGGACGCGATCTCGTCTTCAAGCCACTCGCCGCCGCGCGGGCGCGGCAGGATGGCGAGGCGGTTATCGATGACCCACAGGACATCGGCTTTCATGCGAACGCCACCGGTGGAGGGTTGCCGTTGCGACCCGGCTCGATCACTTCGATGCCGTCATCGCCGACCGCGACGCGCAGCATGTCGTACCCAAGGCGCGCCCAGTCGGGCAGCTCGGCGTTGATGGCGTCGTGTTCAAGGTCGTGGTTGATATGGGTGAAAAAGACGCGCTCGACACCTACCTGCTCAGCGATGTGCAGCGCCTTGCCGAGGCTCAGGTGTGTCGGGTGCGGCGCGCGGCGCAGCGCGTCTAGGATCAACAGCCGCACGCCCTTGAGCTTTTCGATGCTGCTTGCGGGCACTTCGTTGGTGTCGGTGATGTACGCGCACGGGCCGATGCGGAACCCCGCCACGCGCATGTTGCCGTGCACCACAGGGATGGGGGTGACGTCGATGCCGGCGGCTTGGAAGGGCTCGTGCTCGAAGACGTGGGTGTTGAAGCGCGCGATGCCTTTGTAGTCGTACTCTTCGTCAAACATGTACGCGAAGGTGCGCTTGAGCTGCTCCAGCGATTCGGGGTAGCCCCAAAGGTCAATGCGCTGCCGCCCGCCGCCCCAGTACAGGCCGCGCAGGTCATGCAGCCCGTGGCAATGGTCGGCGTGGGTGTGGGTCATCAGCACGCCGTGGATGCTGGTCAACCTGGCGCGCAAAGCCTGCAACCGGATGTCAGGCGTGACGTCCACCAGCAGGCGCTTCTCGTCTTCGCCCGTGCCGACGCGAAAGACCACACTGCTGCGAAGCCGCTTGTTGCGCGGGTTATCGGAGTGGCAGACCCAGCAGTCGCACCCAATGGTAGGGATGCCGCTGCTGGTGCCCGAGCCAAGGAATTCCATCTCCACGCGCATGAGAACAGACTACCATGAACTGCGGTTTTGGGTTTTGGGTGTTGGGTTTCAGGGAGCAACCGGGCTAGGCTCCCCCAAAAACCGAAAACCCAAAACCTGAAACCGCAGTCTGCACTTGACATGCATAACGACGTGATGGTATAGATAACGACGTTATAGGAGTAGCATGGCCCGCTGGTTCAATAAACTGCCGTTCCGAGAACTGGGCATCCCCCTGAAGATGCTCAAGGGCAAGCTGCGCAACCGCGGCAAGCACCTCACGCCCTTCCGCGAACTTACGCTGCCGAACGGCAGCCTGCAGCTCATTGACGGCGTGCCGCTGGTGCGCGTGCGCGGCACTCCGCGCGAGATGGGCCGCGCGCTGGGCACACTCGTCGGCGTGCAAGCCGCCGAAACCTTCCACAGCTACATGCAATGCTTCGCGCCGGATTTCGAAGGCGACCTGAAACTCGCGCGCGAAATGGAGCCGCAGCTTCCCGAGTGGTTCACCGAGGAGATGCGCGGGTTCAGCGAAACCAGTGAGCTGACCTACGCCCAGATGCTCGTAGGCCAGTGTTTTCTGGACATCCACAAGGTGGCTGCGTGCAGCACGATCGCGGTCCACACCAACGCCACCGAGACGGGCGAGATGCTTATGGGCCGCAACCTCGACTTCCCAAGCCTCGACATAGCGCACGAGGCGAACATCGTTGTGGTGTACGAGGGCGAGGGGCGGCAATCGGCAATCGGCAATCGGCAATCGGAAGAAGACCCAACGCCCAACACCCAAGACCCAGCACCCGCGTACGCCACCGTCACCTGGCCCGGGTTCCTCGGAGCATTGACCGGCCTAAACGAAGCCGGCCTCGCGCTTTCGATGATGCTGGTCTACGGCCACGTGAAGCACGAGCACTTGCGCGGCCAGCCCTTCCCGCTGGTCTTCCGCCGCCTGCTGCGCGAGTGCTCAACTGTGCGGCAAGCCGATCAAGTCCTGCGCGACAAGCCGTACTGCACAGCCACCAACCTGATCCTCGCCGACGCGGAGCGAACGGCTGCGCGCTTTCAACTCCACCCGACCGACCCCGTCGTCGAGTACACCAGCCCCGAAAGCCCCGCCACAGCCTGCACCAACCACTACCACGAGCGCACAATCAGAAAGTTCGCGTTCACGTGGTTCAGCAGCGTGCTGCGCTACCGCCGGTTGATCAAACGCATAGACCACGGCGACAAGTGGACGGTGCAGCGCATCAAAGACGCGCTGCAAGCCACCGGCATCCCCATGATCAACCTGCAAAGGGCCATCATGGAGCCCGAGCAAAGAACGCTGCACGTAGCCTTCGAAAACCTCGCCAGAGGCCCCGGCCGGTGGATTGAGTTTACTCGTGACCGACTGTTCGGCGATTCTCGCGAAGTCGAGTGGCCTCAGCTGGCCGCTGTGAGTGCATCCGGCAGCGTCAACGCATGACTAGAGGTTATCGGCTGCCCGGCGCAGTTGCCGGGCGGGCGATAACCTCCCGTTGTGGTTTGCCGCCGGGCTCTGACTGAATACACTGCTGTCCGGGTGGAGCAGCGCGCAGGACTCGTTGTGGTTTGCCGCCGGGCTCTGACTGAATACACTCGCTACTGGGACT
>CAZNBU010000070.1:0-11807 GCA_964571035.1 uncultured Planctomycetaceae bacterium
GTGAACCGTGCTGGCGGTCAACTATGACCTGCAGCGGTATCTTGCTGCGGAGAAGTCGCTGGCGCGGATCAAACAGATCGACAAGGCGCTGCAGACGATTCGCGACAACCTGCAGGCGGTGGAGAAGAAGCTGGAGCTTGCATCTGAAGAGAACGCCGGCCGCTTTTTCCGCATGGTACAGCGCGTAGAGGAGCTTGAGCGCGAAGCCGCGCAGCTTCAAAAGGAACACGCCGACCTGACCAAGCCGGAAAAACGGCGCGACGGCGTGATTGTGGTCCGCGATGGCATTCAGCCGGGTGTGGTCCTGCGCATAGGCCGCTACGAGAAGTCGGTGATGCAGTACTACCCGGGGCGCCGCGTCGTGCACTTTGATGACGACAAGTACGAGATCGTGATCGCGGCCTAGATCTTCTTCGCGACCGGGATGCGGCGGCCGGCGCCGAAGGCGCGCTTGCCTATGCGCAGCACGATGGGGGACTGGCGGCGCTTGTACTCGGCGCGCTCGACCATCTGCACGATCCTGCGCACCAGCGCTTCGTCTTCGCCCTTGTCCACGATGCTTTCCACGGAGAGGTGGTCGTCAATGTACAGCTCCAGAAGGCGATCCAGCGTCTCGTAGGGCGGCAGCGTGTCCTGGTCGGTCTGGTCGGGGCGCAGCTCGGCGCTGGGCGGCTTGGTCAGCGTTGACTCGGGGATCTCGCTAAAGCGGCGGGCGATATCGTACACCCGCGTCTTGGGCACGTCGCCGATCACCTCAAGCGAGCCGCACATGTCGCCGTACAGCGTGCTGTACCCGACGGCAAGCTCGCTGCGGTTGCCGGTAGCGAGCACGAGGCTGCCGTCGGCGTTGCTGCGCGTCATCAGCAGCAGGCCGCGGACCCGTGCCTGCGCGTTTTCTTCTGCCAATCCGCCGGGGAACCCAGCCAGTTTGCGCTGCAACTCAAAGGCTTCGTCGATGTTGATCACCTCGAACTCGATGTCCAACGCCTCAGCCAGCGCGCGGCTGTCCTCCACGCTGCCCTGGCTGGAAAAGCGCGTGGGCATACTGATGCCGGTGACGTTGTTGGGGCCGAGCGCTTTCGCCGCGATGCAGGCGACAACGGCGCTATCCACGCCGCCGGAGAGGCCGATCAGCGCCTTGCGGAACCCGGTCTTTCGAAAGTAGTCGCGCACGCCAAGCACCAGCGCGTCGATTTCGTCGGCGACGTCGTCGTCGCGCCACGGCTCCGGCCCGCCGGACTCAGGGTCGGCGATGAAAACCGTTTCTTCGAACAGCGGCAGCCGCGCGACCGTCTTGCCGTTGCGGTCGCAAGCGACACTGCCGCCGTCAAAGATCAGGTCGTCCTGCGCGCCGACCTGGTTGACCAGCAGGCACGGCAGGCCCGTGCGTTTGGCGGTCGCGGCAACAAGTTGCTCGCGCAGGCGGTGCTTGCCCGTGCCCCAGGGCGATGCGCTTACATTGATCAACAGTTGCGCGCCGGCTTTGGCGCAATCCATGGCGGGGTCGCCGTCGTAGTCGATGCGGCCGAGCAACGACTCGTCGGTCCAGAAGTCTTCGCACACCAGCAGGCCGAGCTTGGTGCCCCGAAAGTCAGCCACCACGGGCGTGGCGTCGGGCTCAAAGTAGCGGCGCTCGTCAAACACGTCGTAGGTCGGCAGCAGTGACTTGCGACGGGTAGCGATCACCTTGCCGCCGTCGCACAGCACGGCTGCGTTGTGCAGCGGCTTGCCGTGCGGGCGTTCATTGGCGACCGCCATGCCGAACAGGATGCCGACGTTCAACTCGCCCGAAAGGCGGACCAGGCGGTCGCGCCCGGCTGCGTTGCGCGCCACAAAGTCGTCGTACAGCGCAAGGTCATGGGGCGGATACCCGGACAACGCCAGCTCGGGCGCTACACAAAGGTCAGCGTCATGGTCGGCAGCGCGGCGAACCGCGTCCTCGATACGACGCACATTGCCGTCAAAGTCGGCGATGACCGGGTTGAGTTGAAGCAGCGCGATCTTCATCGCCGGGAATGATCAATGATCAATGTTCAATGCGCAATGGCTGCGCTTGGCATTGACCATTGAACATTGAGCATTGATCATTGCGATTCGCGAGGAGCCCATGATCGGATACTACCCAATCAATCCAGCCGGCAGCAGCGTTGAGGAAGATGCCTTCGGGCCGCAGTTCTTTCGCAAGCACTTCTTTGACCGGATGAAGCAGGTCTGCATGGTGGACGACCAGACGCCGGTGCTTGAGGTCGTGCTGACCTCGGGCCAGGTGCTGGACGTCGCCAACATTATTGAGCTCAAGAGCAGCTACATGCTGGTCAACGCGTTCGTGGACAGCCGCGACTGCGAGAACACCTATAGCGCGTACGTCCGGTACATCACGATCTACCGCATCAACGTGCTGACCAAACCGATCAACGAACGGCCGATCGGGTTCAGCAACCAGGACGTGAAGTTTGATCCGGAAGAAAGCCCGGTCATGCCCGCCAGCCCAGCCGCCAAGACAAAGAACAAGAAGTAGCGATCAGTCGTTGAAGTCCAGCCACCCTTCGACAGGTGTACGCCGGATGTTGATCTCGACGGCGTTGCTGACGCCGGAATCGGCCAGCCGCCCGCCCTTCAGCGTCACGTTCGTCACCAGCCGCTCGTTGCGGTTGTAGGTAAAGCTGCCCGTAAAACGCAGCACGGCGGGGCGGCCCGCCTGCTCGGCTGTGATGCGCCAGTCCAGGCCGACTTCCACAGTGTCGGCAGTGATTGCGGAAACGGCGCAAGTAAGCGCGTTGCGTTGCAGCTTGAACCCCATGGCCTCAATGAGTGCGTTCAACCCGGAGAGGCGCGTGCCCTCCAGCTTCCAGGTCTGCGCGCGCTTGACGGGGTCGAGCGGCAGCAGCGCGGCATCGAAGCCTTCGATGACGAACTGTTGGCGACCGACGTCCACCTCGCCGACGAGCACGCGGACGTCCACGCCGGAAGCTTGCTGTGTCAGCTCAAGCGTGCACCCGTCCAGCTCGCCCTGTTTGCGGTCGGGCGTGCCGCCGTTGGCGACGACTGTGGTGGACCCGGCTTCCCAACCGCGCTTCACCGCCAGCGGCCTGCCGGTTTCGTCGACGCGCAGTACCTGCGTGAGCGTTACTTCTTCTGAGGTGATCACCAGGTGGTCAGACTCGGTCTTCTCTTCAACACGCAGCGTGCGCGTTGTGCGATAGCGCTGGCCGACCTTGTGCGGCGTGATCAGCCGAACTGATTCGACCTCACCCTGCCCGCCGCGCTCGGCGTTTGCCGGCGGCGCTTCATTGTTTGCTGGCTGCGGTGCGCGCGGGTTGGAGCACCCGGCGACAAGGGCTACACACGCAGCCAACACAATCCGCCACCCTGTGAGGCTCAAACGAATGGCATATGGTCGCTGCCGGTTGGTCATGGGTTGCCCGAAGCAGCAATGTTAGCGCGCGCTGATGCCGACGCCTTCTACCAGCACCCATGGAAGGTACTGGCTGCCGACCCATTCGCGCTCGCGGCTGATACTGACGATCTGCGATTTCAGCACGTCGAAAGCGTTCACGTTCAGCGCGCAGTTCTTTACGCGCCCGGCTTTGCGGCCTTCACGCACGAGGTACCCAAGCGAGATGTTGCCGCTGACCTGCCCCGCAAGGAAGTTGCTGGTGAACGTGCCCAGCATGCTGCGCACGCACACGCCGCCTTCGGCGTCCTTGAACATCTGGTCGATGTCGGCGTCGCCGGCACTCATCACGACGTTGTGAAACCCGGGCGCCGGCTGGCTGGAAACCGCGCGCTGTGAGTTGCCCGTGGGCGCGTGGCCGCATTTGTGGGCGGTGCTGAGTGTGTGGACGAACCCGCGCAGCACGCCGGCTTCCACAATCGGGCGCTTTTGCGTGACGACGCCTTCGCCGTCGTACAACCCGCTGCCGGGGCCGTCGGGGTGGTGCGGATCGTCTTCGATGGTCAGGCGCTCGTCGAACAGCTTTTCGCCCATGCTTTCCACGAAACGGCTGGTCTTGCGCGCGATGTTCTGCCCGTTCACCGAGACGCCGATCGGCATCAGCAGGTCGCACACAGCCGTGGGGGCGAACAGCACGCGATAGGTGCCTTTCTCCAGCGGAACGACTTTGCGCGCGACCTTGAATTCCTCGGCGGCCAGCTTCGCGTTCGCCAGGATTTCTTCCTCAGGAATCAGCGAGTTGCTGGAGCGTCCGCGGTACACGTGCAGGAAGTTGCCTTCCTCAGAGATGCGCGCGCCGACGTAGTACCCGAAGCTGCTGGATTTCTCGCCGCACTCCTGGCCGCGGCTGGTGGCAAGGCGGGCTTCGCTGATACCGGCGCCCAGGCTGCAATCGCAGGTGGCGTCGGCGTCGATGGACTTGATGGTGTCCTTGATGGTCTCGCACAGCTTGATGACACGCTCGACGTTCAGGTCGCCGCAGGCGGGATCGAACTGCACGCTCGCTTTGCTTTGCTGTCGCGCGGCAAACTCGTAATCGTACGGCTTGCCCCAGGGCGCGAGGCGCACCGCGCTTTCGGCCACGTTCTCAACGTCGCCGGGTTTGCTGCTGTACGAGAACCCGATCTTGCCCTGCTTGACCGCGCGGATGCCGACGCCGGAGCTTTCGCCCTGGCGGATCTCGTTCAGCCGGTCGTTTTCAAAGCTGACGTTCAGGCTGCGCGAGTCGGCGCTGTAAAGCTCGTAGGCTTCGGCGGTAGCGCCCAGGCGTTCAGTGATTCGTTTCGACATGTCACTCCGTTAGTCGTCGTTTGCTTAACCTACTTGCCCGGATCGCGCCCCTGTTTCCGGGTACGCCAGTACTCTTCTCGCTCCTCGGGCGGACGCAGGGGCCCCGGCTCGATCGTCTCGGTCCTTGTTTGCCTGCTGCCGTTCTTGTCGTACCAGATCACCGTTACCGTGTTTGGTTCCGTCCAGTTAGGTCCGCCCTGGCGCGCACGGCTTCCTTTGTTGGCTTTGCTGGTCATATCAAGATCTCCAATACCTCGACTTCCCGGTCCGCAACTACTCTGCCATTAATCCGCAGCACGATCCGCCATTGACCGGGATCAAGCTCAGCATCCCATATTACCTGAGTCTGGTGGGTTGTGCGCTCCGAAAACGCTGGCACGGTCGTCTGGTCAATCTCGCGCCACCACCCCGAAAGCTCGCCGTCAAGTCATACCGCCTCGCACTGCACATCCGCGCCTTCCTTGAACTCGTTGTCCTCAAGATCCCTGAAGTCAACGATTTCCACGTACACGATGAACCTACGTGAATGTACGAACCCCGTTCGAACCAGGGTCAGCGTTCCCTTGTCGGCGCGCTCCGCGGTAATCAGACTGGCCATGCTCTGCCCCGCGTCGCTTACCGCCCGCCGATCACGACGTCCTTGATGCGAATGTGGGGGCTGCCGTGGCTTACGGGCAGCGGGGCCTGCCCGGCTTTGCCGCACCCGCCCGCGCTGTCGTGCACGCCGTAGTCGCCCGCGATGCCGGTGATGTTTTTCAGCGTGTCGAACACGTTGCCGCCGACGGTCACGTCGCGCACGCGCTCGGCGATCTTGCCATCGCGGATCATGAACGCCTGGCCCGCGGTGAACGTGAACAGCTCACCGTTGGTCTGCCCGCCGTGGGCGTCAATCGCGTAGATGCCCAGCTTCACGTCTTTCACCAGGTCATCCAGCGTGCCGTGCGGCCCGTTGGCGATGCAGGTGTTGCGCATGCGCGGGATCGGCGGGAACTTGTAGCTGATCGCGCGCGCGTTGCCTGTGGGCTTTTCGTTCATGCGCCCCGCGGTCTCGCGCGAGTGCAGGCGTCCCACCAGCTCGCCGTTGCGGATCAGCCACGTCTTCTCGGTCGGCACGCCCTCGTCGTCGTAGGGAAGATACCCCCGCAAACCGACATCCAAGCCGGTGTCGTAGATGTTGAGGTATTCCTCGCCAAAGCGGCGGCCGAGCTTCAGCACCTCCTGCATGCGCGGGTCTTCGGCGATGTTGTCGCCTTCGCTCAGGTGGCCGAATGCCTCGTGCACGAACACGCCCGCAAGGTTCGGGTCGCAGATCACCGTATAGGTGCCGCCTTCCACCACAGGCGCGTCGGCGCTTTCGATGGCAGCCCGCGCGGCTTCGTCGATGTCCTTTTCCAGGCCCCGGAAGATATTGAAGTCGTTGCGCCCGCCCTGGCTGGCTGTTCCGCGCGCGGTGGTGCCGTTCTTGCGCGCAAGCGCGGCGGCGCCCATGCCCATGTCTACTTCTTCGCGGTCGATCCACGTTCCCTCAGAGCTGGCGTAGCGGATGCGCGAGTATTTGTCGAAGTAGCGGGTGTTGGTGCTGGTGACGCCTTCCTTATCCAGCATGCGCTGGTTGTACCCGCCGAACACCCGGATCTTCTCTTCCAGTGGCACCTCACGCGGGTCCGCCTTCAGCTCAAGCTTGACCTCCGCCTGTACCGGCTCAATCGGTGCAAGGCAGCTCTTCTGGCCGTTCTGGCGCGCGGCGCGGGCGTTGCGGACCGCTTCGCCGATGCGCTTTTCGATGTTGTCGGCGTTGTTGAAGGTGACGAACCCCCAGCAACCGTCCACGCAGGCGCGCACGTTGCCGCCGTAGATGCGTGATTCCTGCACGTTCTCAAGGTCGGGGCCCTGGAAGACGAGGCTGGTCTGGGCGCTGTCCTCGACGCGGATCTCGCAAAAATCGGCGCCGGACTTCTTCGCCAGCGCCAGCAGTTCGTCCTTCATCATCTCTCCCCACTAGCTTGATGCTTGTTTACGAAGCGTTCACATCGTTACACCTTGAAAAACGAATGCAACCGCCGGGGGATTTCCGGCTTATTCAATGGGGACCGGCGGCTACTCGGCGACGAAGGTCAGCTCCTGCTCGATTTTCTTGCCCGCGGCGAACTGCACCTGCACTGAAAGCTCGGCGTAGCCGGGCAGCTTGATGCGCAGCTCGGTGACGCCGTTGCCGATGTACCCGACCTTCAGCGTCGGGCGCTCGGGCGGTGTGTCGGCGGCCCAGGCATCGAACAGGTTCTTGCTGACCGGGATCTCCTTGCCTTGCGCGTCCATGTGGCGCACGGTGGCTTTGTCCAGCATCGCCTGGGTGATCTCGACGTTGGTGCAGGTTGCGTGCAGCTCGGCAGCCGCTGTCAGCTCGATTTCAACCTCCGCGCGCTCGCCCTTAGTGACCTGGATGTTCGCCTTGGTGACCGGAAGGAAACCGGACGCGCTGACCTCAAGTGAGTACGTGCCCGGCGCGATGTTCGGCAGCGTTACGCCGCCCCCCTCCTGCACCATGAACCACCCGCCCTGCTCGTTGCTGAACGGCACGGTGTTGCCCGCCGCGTCGATCACGCGCGTCATGCCGAACCCGGCACCGCTGACCGGCGTGCCGGTGACCTTGCTGACCCGCACGCGCATCGACCCGACGTTGTCGTCGATGGCCAGGCTCAATCCGGTGCGGTCGCCGTTTTCCACCTGCTGCACGCTGCGGGCTGTGCCAACGCCCTCCAGCACAGCCGTCAATGTGTACGAGCCGGCGGTGATCCCTTCGAACTTGAATGCACCCTGGGCGTCGCAGGTGATGCGCGTGGCGACGAATGATCCGAACTCGTCGTCCGACGTCGTGCGCTGCATAGCCACGCTGACCGCGGAGTTCTGCGTCGGTGAGCCTTCCGGCGTGGTGACCGTGCCGCTCACGACGAACCCTCGGAAGTCGCGGGTGACCTCCAGCTCGCCGGGCTCGGTCAGGTCCAGCGGGACCATGCCGCCCAGCGAGGTGTCGTCCGGGCTGGCGTACAGGTTGTAGCGGCCTAGCGTGACGTTGTTGAACTCGTAGTAGCCTTCCTTGCAATCGGCGTTCTTCACAATGCCGGTCTGGTCGCCCTTGCCGACCAGGTAGACCTCCCTGAGCGTCGCCTTGCCGTTCATCGTGAAGCGGCCGTGCAGGCGCACGCTGTCGCTGGGGCGCAACTCCAGCTTGAACTCAACGGTTTCGCCCGCCTTGATGGTGACGCCGCGGGTCTTCATCGACTCCGTATCAAAGCTGCCGCCGTCGCGCGAGGTGCGCACGTACCACGGGCCCGTGGGGACATCGCGAATCTCCGCGATCCCGAGCGTGTCGGTGGTGGCTTGGTGGTCGCCGAGGTCGGAGCCGAAGCCTCGGTTCAGACCAGCCAGCACACCCTGCACCGGCTGACCCTTCTCGGTGATGGTGATGCGGATCGACCCCTTGCCGCCCATGCGGATGTCGCCGGCGTCGACCACCTTTTCGTTCTCGATGACGACGTTGTCCTTGTGCGCGCCTGATTCACCCTCCTTGTTGCAAAGCACCAGGTAGGTGCCGGGGGTAATGCTCTCAATCGTGAAGCGACCGGCATCGCTGGTCTCCGCTTCTTCTTCGCCGCGCGCCCACCACATCTGCTGCGGCGAGGCCTTCCACATGGTGTACTGCGGTGAGTCGTGCGGCATCAGTGAGATAGCCACGCCTTGAAGCGGGTTGCCGGTGGCGTCCACGACGCGCCCCGTCAGCGTGCCGCCACGCACCAGCTTCAACGTCAGCGGCGCGCTTGGGAACTTGAACTTGTGCTCAAGCTCGGCGTACCCCTTGGCTTCCACGGAGACCGTCAACTCGCCCTGGGGCACGCTGTTGATGGTGAACGCGCCGTCAGCGTCGGTCTGCGTGCTCGAGATATGCGTGCCGGGCGCCATGCCCATGAAGCGATTGTCCTCGCGCGGTTGGCGAAGTGTGACGGACGCGCCGGCAATGCCCGCGCCGCCGGAATCGACCACTCGGCCGGTCAGCGACTCGCCCAGTTCAAGCCGGATGGTACCCAGGTCGGTCGCCTTGCCGGATTCCACGCGCACGTCCGCCTTTTCGGCGACGCCGTGCTCGTCTGAGCGCACCGACAGCGTGTAGATGCCCGGCTCAACGTTCTTGATCTCGAACTTGCCGTCGTCGGCGCTGCGATCGGACTCGAAACCGCCGCCCCAGCCGATTGCGCCCGCCTGGGTCAGCCGGCAGGCTGCTTTGGCGACGGGGTTGCCGTCCTTGTCGACGATCACGCCCAGCACGGTGGCTGTGCGAGACAGCGGAATGTCGCCGATGTTGGTCTCGCCACCCTTGCTCAGGTCCACCTGCTGGCGGGTTTCCCACCCGTCCTGTGTGGCGTAGCCCTCGGCTGATACCCACAGGTAGTAGCGTGCAGCCGGCAGGTCGTTGGCGGAAAAATACCCGTCGGCGTCGGTGGTGATCGCGCGGTTGGCGTCGCCAAGCTGTTCCGAGTTCCACAGTGTGACGCTCGCGTTCTTGATGCCCTCGCGCGTAGCGCCGTCGATCACGCGGCCGGTGACCGCCGCCGGCACCGCCAATGAAAGGTCAACCCGCTGCTCGCCACCTTCTTTCAGGCGCAGAAAGCGCGAGCGTGCGGGCGCGTACCCGCTCATGCGGGCGACCACGGTTACCGAGGGCACCCACGGCTCGCTGCCGAAGCGTCCGCGGCGGACATCGCTGCCGGAATCTTCCTCGTACCAGGTGACCGAGAGCTTGAGCGTGTACTCGCCGGCGCCGTCCGTGGTGGTCTGGCCGGACACCTTTGTAGCCGGCTGTCCTTCGCTGCCGGAAGTTTCGCCCGATCTACCGCCGTCCATCCAGAAACGGAAACCCTCGCCGGCTTCGGCGGTGACGCTCGCGCCAACGGCGGGCCGCGAATCCAGGTGATAGCGGACGGTGCCCGTGACGGTGAATTCCATCGTCTTCTCAACCCACTTGGCGTCGATCACCGGCTTGTCGGGTTGGTCGGAGTCGGGCGTCTCCGGGCCGGGGCCTTTGACTGACGTGTCGCCTTTGTTGGCGGTGGAATCGTTGGCCGGGTCTACGGAGGTGCCGTCGGGGCGTCCGGGGTTGGAACCCTCTGAGCCACTGCTTGCGTCCGCGCCCGCGTCGCTCGGGTTAGCAGTGTCGTCGGGGTCGCTGTCGGTGTCGGCTGTCTGGAAGTTGTGGTCCGGGCCATTTGGATCGGCCTCCTGGCCGAACAGGAACCAGGCCCCAACACCCAGTCCGCACACCAGCAGCAGAATCAACAGGATCAGCGGCAGCTTCGAGTCGCGCATGTCTCTCCCCCAATGCGTGAATCCGGACACACTGTAATACGGAATCGACGCGCGGCTGTTGCAAACAGAGTGCGGATTTCTAACGGCGAGGCTTCAGCGCGTAGAAGTGGCGCTTGCCCACCTTGAGGACCCGGCCATCCAAGTCGTCGGGCGAGAGCTCGGCGTTGGGGTCGGTCAGCGGCGTTTCGGCGCCCCCCTTTGGCTCGATCAGCCGCACCCCGCCCTGCTGGACGACGCGCCGGGCATCGCCGCCGCTGCCGCCGTGCACCAGCTTCACCAGCGCCCAGGCGGCGATGGGCTTGCCCTGCATTTCAACCGCCGCTTCCGGCATGTCCGCGGGCAACTGGCCTTTGCTGAAAGTGTCGGTGAACGCCTTCTGGGCGGCTTGCGCGGCGGGTGCGCCGTGCAGTTCCTGCGTGATCAGGTGCGCCAGCGCGATCTTGGCGTCACGCGGGTGGGTTTGGCTGGGGTCGCACAGCGTCTTCACGCGCGCTTCGGTTTCGCGCGTCAGGTTGGTGTACCACGACTCCATCAGCGCGTCGGGGATGCTCATCACCTTGCCGAACATGTCGTTCGCCTCAAGCGTTACGCCGATTGCATTGCCGAGGCTCTTGGACATCTTCTGCTCGCCGTCCAACCCGTTGATGATCGGCCCGGTCAGGCAGATCTGCGCCGGCTGCCCCTCCTGCTCCTGAAGCCGTCGGCCCATCAGCAGATTAAAGAGCTGGTCGGTGCCACCGATTTCGACGTCTGCGCGCACCATCACGCTGTCCCACCCCTGCATCAGCGGGTACAGAAACTCGTGGATGCTGATCGGCGTCTCTTCGCGAAAGCGCTTGGTGAAGTCGTCGCGTTCCATCATGCGCGCGACGGTGCTGCGCGAGCACAGTTTCAGCACGTCGAGGAACGACATCTTGGCGAACCAGTCGCCGTTGCGCACGATCTCGGTCTTGTCGAGGTCGAGAATCCTGCCCGCCTGCACCATGTAGGTCTGCGCGTTGTGCTCGACCTCTTCCGGCGTGAGCTGCGGGCGGGTCTTGTTGCGCCCGCTGGGGTCGCCGACCATTGCGGTGTAATCGCCAATGATCAAAACCGCCTGGTGCCCGTGCTGCTGGAACGCGCGCAGGCGGCGCAGCGGCACGGTATGGCCAAGGTGGATGTCGGGGCTGCTGGGGTCGATGCCCAACTTGGCGCGCAAAGGCTTGCCCGTGGAAGCGGCTTTGCGAAGCCGCTCGCGCAGTTCTTCCTCGTGGATGACATCCACCGCCCCGCGCAGCAGGTCTTGAAGCTGATCGTCAATCGGCGCGAAGTGGGGCATGTTTGGGTCCAGCGTCCGGAGTCCGAGGTCCGGAGTCAACAGCAATGAGGGGGTCCGGGGTCCCGAGTCAACATCCACAGAACGGAAACCGGTTGCGGAAGTTGACGCCGGACCCTGGACCACAGACTCCGGACTGTTCGGTTACTCGTCATCCTCTTCGCCGACTTCGTCGAACAGCGGGTCGTAGTCTTCCAGCTCTTCTTCGTCATCGAACAGTCGCCCCGCGGTGCTGGGCTTGGGGGCTTCGCCGGTGCGCTTGAACGGCTCGACCGCTGCCTGGCGCATGGATTCATAGTCGTCCACGTCGGCTGGCTCGTTGTCGAACGTGCCGGGGCCCGACTTAGGGGGCTGGCCGGGGCCGGAGTTGACGGTTTGCTTCTGCTTGGC
>CAZNBU010000071.1:0-11773 GCA_964571035.1 uncultured Planctomycetaceae bacterium
ACAGCCTGCGCGAGCTGTGCGTCGGCAACGGCACCGCGCTGATCTTCGACGAAGTCCAGACCGGATTCGGACGCACCGGCGCCATGTTCGCCGGTCTGCACTGGAACGTTGAGCCGGATATCTGCACCACGGCCAAGGGCGCAGCCGGCGGGTTCCCGGTGGGCATGGTGATCCTGAACGAAGCGATCGCCACCGCGCCGGCGCCCGGCGAGCACGGATGCACGTTCGGCGGCGGGCCGCTGGCGATGGCGGCGGTGAAGGCCAACCTTGAAGTGATCCTCGAGCAGAAGCTGGTGCAGCACGCGGCGCAGATGGAAGTCGTCGCGCGCGACCTGCTGGGCGCGATCCCCGAAGTGCTGGCGGTGACCGGCAAGGGCCTGCTGCTCGGCATTGAGCTGGATTGCCCCGCCAAGGTGGTCGTCGAAGGCTTGCTGCAACAGAAGATCATCGTTGGCGGGTGCGACCGGCCCAACATGATCCGCCTGCTGCCGCCGCTGACGGTGAAGGAAGAGCACCTCAAGCACTTCGCCGACGCGCTCGCCAAAGCACTGGCCAACGCGAAGCAGCCGGCTTAGCCCCCAAACAGTGTCGGGTGCAGCTTGACGATCTCGCTGGTCGGGCTGGCGCAGCGCTGGATCAGCCGCCGCAGCTTGACCGCGCGGGTGCGCGCGCCGGGCGACTCAGCCCCCTGCACCTCAATGTGCTGCAGCAGCATCACCCAACCCAGCATGGTGTCGGCCGCGTCCGCGAGGCCGGCGTACTGGCCGTAGCTGCGGCTTAGCGGCAAGTCCGAAACCAGTGTCCACGCGGCCAGCCTGCTTGCGGTGCGGCCGCCGTCTTTCACGGCCAGCACGCGATGCCAGTTATCGCGCAGCGTCCAGCATCCGCCCTGGCCGACGGCGCTTTCGATCATGGTGCCGGCGTTGATGGTTGCGGTGCGCGCCGGTTGCACGCCTTCCAACTCCGGCACGACTTCGCGCACACGGGCCATGGTCTCGCCGGGCAAATCGCCGAGCACGTGCAGTTCGAGGTAGCGAACGACGTCTTCTTCGCTGCCGACTTTGCGCAGTTGCGCCAGCGCGTACGGCAACTCCAGCGCGCGCAGCATCGGGTCGCGATAGGTCGCCTGCCTGCCGGTCTGCGGCGGGCCAGCCGTCGAGATCAACCTGCAACGCGCGCTCAGCAATGCATCGCCGCCGCGCGCCGCGAGCACCGAGCCGACGAACGCGATCGATTCCAGGGTGTTCAGGCCCGTTGCGACATCGCGGTTGTGCCAGATCAGCTTGGCACCCTCCAGCGGCTTGCCCGCGTCGGCCAACAGCATGGCCGCGTCCAGCAGGAGCCCGCTGTTGACGACTTCGGGATACCCGGCGTCGCGTCGCTCGCGATCCATGCGCACGTAGAGCTCGTCGCTGGTAGCGTTGGCGGCTTTGCGGAGGTCCATGGCGGGCTGATGTTTTGCCAGCAACTCGCTCAACGCCTTGAGGTCTTTGGGCTTGTCGCGCAGCACCCGCGCGCGTACCAGCAGCGCGTAGGCTTCAATCATGCCGAACACTGCCTCGGTGCGCTGGGCGACGGCGCGCATGGTCTGCCAGTCACGGTTGGACTGCAGGCTGCGCAGCGAGTCGCCGAACGCGGTCAGGGTGCCCTTGAGGTTCGTGGTCTGCGGCGAGTCTTCGGCGAGCGCGGCTTCAAGATCTTTGGCCGGCACGTCCTGCGCAATGCGCGCGGGCAGGCCGTACATCGCCTGCTGCAAGGTCTCTTCTCCGCGCGGCAGCATCGGCAGCGCGGCCGCCAGCGCGCGCGAGCCGTAGTTGCTGCCGTAGTACGACTGCACGCCGGTCACGCGCTGCACCGCGCCGCGAGTGTCGTACAGCGCGGCCGACAGCGCGCCCGCGCGCGGCACCATACGCAGCAGCGGGTGGGCGTCGCCTTCGAACCCGCCGACCTTGATGCCCTCCACCGGCTCCTCGCCGTCGTCCGCGGGCTGTACGGGCTCATCGTCTTTCTTGTCGTCCTCTTCGCCTTCCTTCTTCTCGTCAGGCTTATCAGGTGCGTCTTTTCCTTCACCGAGCGCAAGCATGACCAGCTCGGCGGGCTGGGCGTCAGGCAACATCTGCCGCCCCGACTGGAACCCTTGGGCCCGGCTGCCCTCGCGCAGGTACACGCGAGCAAGTTCGTGCTCGCCCTTCATGTACAACCACAACCCCAGCGCGCCCGGCTGCACGGATTCGCCGCGACCGCGGCCGCGCTGGCCGAACGTACGCACAAGGTGGTCAAACTGCGCGCGTCCCGTAACTTTGTTGATGCGGTAAAGGTTCAATGCCCCTTCGAACACCCGGTCAGCGCCTTCGCGTGCCGGGCCGGGGTCGAGCACGATTTCGGTGCCGACATACAGGTTGGCCAGTGTGCGCAGGCTGGAAAGCGGGCCGTTGCGCAGCTCCTCGGCGCGGGCCTGCCGGGCCAGCGCCTGCGCGAGCAAATCCAGCAGCGCGATCTCGCCCGGCACCAACTCAAGCAGGTCGCGGGCTGTCTTTTCTGCATCCTGCGGGTTTGCGTTCGCGAGTTGCGAGGTTGCAACGACACGCGCGCCGCAGACGGCGCGGAACTCCGCGGCTTTGGCTGCACGCTCCTGCTTCTCGCGCTCGGCTGTGTCGCCGGTGCGCAGGCGGTTGACCTTGTCGCGCGCCGCCCGCGCAGCCGCCAGCCGCTCCGGCAATGCCGCCTCTTCCGCCGCCGCGGTGTTTGCGTCCGTGGCCATCTCGGCGAGACAGCGGTCCAGCCCCGGCAGATCGGTGTCGTACCAGTGCAGCGGCGGGAATAGGCTGACGTACGGCTCGCTCCATTCCGGGGGCTTTTCTTTGGGCTCTTCTTCGGGCTTCGGTTCGGGCTTCTCTTCGCCGTCGGGGGCGGGCGCAGGCTCCGCGCCCCACTTGGTCGCGCCGGACCAGCGCGAGCGGGTCGGCGAGACGTAGGGATACATCGGAACCGAAGCATCGACGAAAATCTGCGTGTACACGCCCAGCGCCGCTTCGTGATCGCCGCCGATCCAGTGCAAGCCGGCTTGCACTCGCTGCAGCGCTCGCGAACGCGGCTCAAGCACGATGCCGCGCCCGACAACAGCAAGCGCGACGTCGCGCTCGCCGAACAGCAGTAACAGGCGCGCGGCGCGCACGTACTCACGCGCGTCCGTTGCGCCCTTGAGCTGAGCGTCGAAGCCCGCCTGCGCGGTCTTGAGGTCGCCCTGCTCAAGTGCCACCCATGCGCGCAGGTGGTTGTACCAGCGCGCCAGTTCGCCCTCGATGCGGTTGTCCGTGCGCAGTGCGTCAAGCCGCGCCGCGACGGTCGCGTCATCGCCGTTGATCCACGCTTCGCGCAACTGCGCCAGCTCATAAGCCAGCGGCTTGCCGGCATCGTCCGCACGCGAGCGGGCCGGGGCTATGCACAGCAGCGACAGCACGGCCAGCGCTGCCAACGCGACGGACACTCTGCCCGGTGTGCTCCCGCGCCTCATGGCAACTCCGTGAACGCGAACTGTTTGCCGTCCCAGTGAAGCAGCGCGCGCCGGCAACTCCACCAGTCGCCCCAGTCTTCGGGCGCATCCTTCATCCAGCGTTTCACGATCAGCGACGGCAGCGCAGGTGTTGAACGCCCCGCGCGCAGCGCCGAGTTGGCGACACCCTGGAACTGGACCACGCCGCGGCCGCGCCGGTCGGTGATCTGGATGCCCGCCGTGTCCCCGCGATCAAAGCGCGTCGGCTCGGGCCCCAGCCGGTCCAGCAGGCGGCGCAGTGCGCCGGCGGCGCCGGCATCGGCTTGCCGCGCGGCATGCAGCGCGCCGCGGACATTGCCCGCATCGGCGGTGAAGGCACGCACCACGCGCCGGTTTTCCTGCTCGTCGAGCATGCCCAGCCAGGCCTGCGCGGCGCGCTGGGCAACCCACAGGTTGCCGTCTTCGCGCGGCGCAAGGTTGCCGATGATTTCGCGGGCGCGCTCGGGGTCGCCCAGCAGGGCCGTTGCCGTGGTCTGGCCGTCGTCGCGCGGCGTCGGAGTGGTTGCCGTGCCGTACAGCAGCTTGAGCACGTCCACCTGCGCGGCACTGACCCACAACGCCAGCGACGGGTCCTGCGGCATGCCCTCGCCGAACAGCACCGCCGACACGACGTTACGCACCGCTGACGCCGGCATATCGCCGGAGCTCCAGCGCCAGGCGGTCGTGAAGCGGCGCGCGACTTCCACCGATTCGAGCAGCACGTTGAACAGCTCGGCCGGCTTGATTTCAGGGCAGCGCTCGACCGCGTAGGAGAGCACCACCCAGCGGAAGTCCTCCGAGCTTGCCCCCTGCTGCAGCGCGCGGCGCCGGAACTCCTGTGCCTTTGGGTCCACGCTGAGCGCGACCGCCCACCCGATGTTGTTTCCCAGCGGGTCCGGCACCTCGCCCGCCATGCGCCGCAGCCAGTCTTCGATCAGCGCTTTGTCGCGCCCGGCCATAGCCAGCGTCATCATCGCGGGCAGGCGCACCGGCTCACCGACGTCGGCGGCCAGCGCGGTCAGCAGGTCGAACCCGGCTGCGTCGTCGCTGTTCAACAGCGTGCGCAGGACAACAAGGTGCGTCTCGTGGTTCGCGTACAGGTTGTTCATCGGGCGAACGATGTTGCCGATGGCCGTCGCGCCATTGGTGAACTTCTCCCGCACCGCGCACCATGCCCCGGCGGGCGTGGACTTGTCGCGCGCCAGCACGCGCATGGCGAGTTCCAGGTCTTCGGGTGCGAGGTCCGTCTTCCAGGCGGCGACCAGCGCGTCCGTCGCGAGTTTGTCCTTGCTGTTGCCCAGGATGCGCGCCAGCGCGCGCCCGTGCGTGGAACCCGCTTTGAAGTCAGCAATCAATGAATCGAGCGCGGCCCGATCCAGCAAATCAACCATCGGCGCCAGGGCCTCAAGCGCGAGATGCGCGGTGTCGGGGAACTTGCGCGAAGACTCAAGCAGCTTCGCGGCTGTGCTGCGCGAGCGATACTGCGCCAGGTGCTGCAGCGCCGCGATGCGCAGCGCGCTCGAGGGATTGTTCGCCAGGGTTAGCAGGAACGGATGAAGCTTTGCGGGCTCGCGCGGCGAGATCCAGAGTGTGTCCAGCACCGCCAGCCGTGGCGCAAGCGGCAGTGTGTCGAATACGGCGATCACGTCATCGATGCCGGCCACAGAGGCCCATACACCAGCGGCAATCCGCACCCGCGGATCGGGCGTAGACTCACCGGCACCCGCCAGCAGCGCGTCCAACGTTCCCTTAAGCTGGGCATGAAGCCCGGATCGCGCCAGCATGCGCAGCCAGCAGGACAGCACCAGCGGCGACATTTCCCCTGCGGGCGGCAGTGCTGACTGTTCCAGGTCCTGCGCCGTGCACTCGCCCACCATCTGCAGCGCGAGCGCGAGGCGCAAATCCTTCGCGCCTTCGGGGTCCTTTGCGTGCGGGAGTTGTCGGCCGCCGCGCGCGGCAAACAGGTCCGGCGTGGCATACAACCCGCGGAAGTCTTCGGCGGCGGCCATCACCTGCTCAAGCAACCCGGCTTCGCCCTGCTGGCCATACCGGATGCGGCAAAGCGTCTCGACGGCATCTGCTGGCTCGCCGGGCGGTTGCAGGACAACCAGGAAAATCAGGTTGCGGCCGTTCTCTTCTGCCGCAAAGTGTTGCGCGCAGCGGGCCAGCGCCTGGCCATACCCCACGTCGCCCTCAACCGAGCGGCAGACCTCCGCCGCCGGGAACAAGCGAGGCAACCCGGCGACACGCCCCAGCACGCGCGCCCACAACGACGTCATACCCGGCTGGCCGCGGGTTTTGAGCACGTTCAGCAGCGGGCCGATGATTCGAGGTGCGCGTTCAGCTCAGCGATGCTCAGCCCGAGGTTGCGCGCAGCCAGAAACAGCTCGCCCTGGCCGCTGAGGATCACCTGCTCAAGCAGGTTGCAGCGCATGGCGATTTCGTCGTCGTCGTGCGCCTTGGCGCCGCGAATCTGGCCCAGGGCGCGCGCCTCGAACTGCGCCAGCTCGCTCATCGCGCGGTCACGCTGCGCCAGCCTGGGCGCGCCGAGTTGCCCGATCAGGTCGGCGATTTGCCCGTGCTCTTCAGGTGTCGGCTGAATCTCTTTGATGTCGGCTTTTGGCGGCTCCTGCTTGCGCTTGGCCGCTTCGTCTTCGTCCTCGAAGACGGGGCGGCCGTTGACGATGCGGACGACGCGCTGCGCGTCCAACACCGCGACCCCCGCCACGGCGATCGCCAGCAGCGCGGTCAGCAGGTGCAGCGCACGTCGCTTACTCTTGCGCATGTCGCTCAAACCAGAGTCGCAGACGGTCGGCCAGGAAGTCGTCTTCGCCCTCTTCGCTCATCAAACTAAGACGCGCGACGCTTTCCGCAAAGGAAAGGTCTTTGTTTCCGCCCATCCTGAACCACGGCGGCAGCATCGCGGTCGGCAGCTCGAACTCGTCGGCGATGTCGGTAATCGCCTCAAGCATCTCGCCCGGTGCGGCGCAAACCGCCTCTGCCAGGGCTTTCAGCGGCTCGGGTTCAATCCCCGGCGCGACGGCCAGCAGGTAAATGCTGCCGTCCGCGCAGGGCCCGACCACCAGCGCATTTTCATCCAGGTCTTCGAGCGCGCCCTCAACACTCAGTGCGGGGAGAGCCGGCACGTCGGTGAATGCCAGCACTACCGGCCGATCGGACTGGGTGAGCGTCTGCGAGACACTCACCGGCTGCGCGGCCGCCGGGTGCTCCACCCGCAGGCGCAATGCGCCCAGCAGCTCGACAAGGTCTTCGCGAATGGCGGCGGCAAGCTCGTCGCCGCCCTGCTCAGGGACCCATGCCGCGCGCGGCAGAATCACGGCAAGCGGGCGCGGGCCCTGGTCTTTGCGGCGGTCAGGCATCAGCGTCGCACCGGCAGCCAGGCCTTCTCGCGACCAGCCAGCATGCGCAACTCGCCGGGGCTGGCCGAAGTTGCCGCGCGTTGCAGCAGGAAGACGGCGCGATCTTCGTTGTTCGTCGCCGTGGCCAACGCGATGCAGTAGTCGGCAAACGCATCCGGCCCCGCGCCGCCGATCCAGTGCGCCGGCGCATCGGCGTGGCTGAGGCGGATTGCGCGGCGCAGGTTGTCTTCACGCCGCTGCGAGTCCTCGGCGTCTACCGGCGTGCCCAGAAAGAACTCGACGATGGCGGCTGGCACCGCGTGTGACGGCTCGTCAAGCCGCAACGCCGGCCGGACTTCGCGCCACATCGCCGCGCGGCCTTCCGTATTGCCGAACAGCTCCGGGCGTTCCTCGGCGGCAAGCGCCAGGTGAGTCAGCACCCACGCCTCGTCACCGCCCGCGCGCCGCGCCGCCTCGACCCACACGCTTCCGCTGCGGGCAAGCGTGAGATCCTCCGGGCCGCCCTGCAACCGCGCGTACCACGAGGCCCAGCCAAGAGGCTCAACCAGCACATCGTCGCGAACCCCGTACCCGTTGACGCTGGCGGCCATGGCTGCGGCGGTTTCGGCGATTCGATCCGCCGGCGTATCGGCATCGGCGCGCAACAGCTCGAACAGGCGCACCATCGCGGGCGCGTATACGCTGCCGAAGCGTTCGTAGGTCGCGCCTTCGATGCGCTGCAGGTTCTCCAGCGCGCGGGCGCGCAGCTCTGCGCCCTGCTCGGGATCACCCTCCGCCAGGCGCAACCGCAGTTGCGCATCGCGCCACAGCGCTTCGCACACGAGGCCGGGGTTGCCCAGCGCGGACTGGCTCACGAAGTCGTAGTAGCGCAGCGCGCGCTGCGGCGTCTCGGAGGCTTCCAGCATGGCTGCGCGTGTGGCTGCGTTGTGCTGCACCCAGGAGGCGAGCTCGCGACTCGGGCTTTGCAGCCGCGCCGAATTGAGTTGCACGATCGCAGCATCGTCGTTGCCCGCCGCGGTTTGCAGCATCGACCCAAACAGGTACACCCGCGTGCGCAAATTCGCATCGAACATGATGTATTTCTTCGCTTCGTCGCAGTCGGCGATGGCCTCGTCCAGCATACCGATGCGTTCGCGGCAGCGGGCGCGCAGGAACAGCAGGGCCGCGCGCTCTTCACGTACTTCAGTGTCGGCATCCGGCGGCAGCGGCGTGGCGAGGCGCGCCGTGATGCGATAGTCGACCTGGCTGTACTGCCCCACCGAATACAGCAGCGCTTCTTCAGCCTGTTGTGAGCGACGGTGACTCACAGCCACGCCACGCAGGCTCAGCTCACCGATGTCGCCGCGCAGGGCCATGCGCTCGCGGCCGTCGCCGGCAAACGCCGGGTAGATGTCGTCGAAAGAAAGCGCGAGTGAGGGCGCCGGTGCACCCACCTGAAACAGCGTGAAGCGCACAGTCTGGCCGCTGCGCTCGAACACGGCGCGGTACCACGCTCCGTCCGTCAGGATCGGCTGCCGGTCCGGGCGGTCAGTGCTGAGCACCGTTACGCCAAGCCGCCGAAGCTCACCGCGATCACGCGAGCCCGCGCCAAGCACCACGCTGTACGCCGACTCCGATGCGGCTTCGCTATCGGTCATGCCGATCAGCAACTCAAGCGGGCCGTCCATCCCGCGCACGCGCAACTCGCTTTGCAGTGTGAAGTCGCCCCAACAGGCGCGCTCGCGCGGCGAGATGAACAACGCGTCGTCGCCGCTGCGCGACAGCACCAGCTCGCCACCCGGCCCGCGCATGACCGTGCCGCCGCGCTGCGTCCAGGCGCCGCGCTCAAACAACTCGCGGATCTCTTCGTCCGTGGGGTCATCGCCCAGGATCTCGCTCTGCGGGCCGTACGGAATGAAGTCGCTGTTGTCGCTGAACGCCGGGTTCAGGCCGGTGTACACCATCCCGCCCGCCAGCCCCAGCGCGATCATCACCACCGCCGCAACCGGCACATAGCGGCGCGTGCGCAGCCACAGCTTGGCAAGCTTTCCGCGGCTTCGCGCGACCACCCACTCGCCGTGCAGGTAGCGCTCAAGGTCGTCGGCGAAGGCGGCGGCGGATTCGTAGCGCTTCGCAGGATCGGGCGCCATCGCCATTTCGACAATCGCGCGCAGATCCGGCGGTACGCTCTCTACCGCGTAGCGGGGCCACTCCGGGCCTTCATTCTCAGCCACCTTGAGCATCAGCTCATAGGCGCTGTCCCCTTCGGCGGGCCGCTTGGCGGTCAGCAGCGTGTACAGCGTCGCACCCAGCGAATAGATGTCGCTCTTCACGCCTACGCGGTTGCGTTCGCCGCGCGCCTGCTCAGGTGCCATGTAGGCGGGCGTTCCCATGCTGATGCCGGTCTGCGTGAGTTGTTCGCTGTGCCCGAGGTCCTGCGCAAGGCCGAAGTCGGTCAGCACCGGCGTGCCGTCGCGGCGCACGATGATGTTGCCCGGCTTGATGTCGCGGTGGATGATACCCTGACCGTGCGCCTCGGCGACGGCGCGGGCAATGGCCTCCATGACGGCTGCGGCTTCGTCGGGATCAAAGGGCCCGCGCTTGAGGATGGTCTCGGCGTCGTTTCCTTCGATGTAGTCCATCGTAAAGAAGGGGTTTCCCAGCAGCTCGCCGGCTTCAAACACGCGCACGATGTTGGGGTGATTGATGCGTGCAACGTTTTCGATCTCGCGCCGAAAGCGTGTCAGCACCTCGCCCTCGGCCACGTATGAGCTTGGCAGCAGCTTGAGTGCCACGGGGCGCTGCAGGTCGGTCTGCCATGCGCGATACACACGTGCCTGGCCACCGCGCGGAAGTTCGCGCTCAATGATGAAGCGGCCCAGCTCCTGGCCGATGCGCGGCAGTGGGCGTACATGCATTCCGGTGTCGTCGGTGGGCACGTCCGATCCTCAATCGGTTCAACATGTTAGTCACATCTGGTCAAGCCGCCACCGGCATGATAACAGGGCGGTGTCGGGCACGTTATCGGCCGTAGTTTGGGCAGAAACGGCCTGAAATGGGGCGATCCAGCGCGAAACCGCAAGTGTGGCGCAATTGCAAGCCTGGCCATTGCCCTAACAAGATGTGGGTTGAGATTGGGTTGCGTCGGGCTTGCGGGGCCATAGATGTAGTGGCCGAAAGCTGCGTGACTGCGATCTCGTGTAAAGGTAAGATGTTGCTTTTCAGGCGTTGATAGGGTTTGCTTGTCGGGCAACAGAGATGGCTTTTGGGGGTATGTCAGTAACGTAAGGGTTGATACAGGCTGGCGATAGCCAGGTTGACCCTGGGGCATGGCGGGAGCTGCGATCCGCCGACCGACACGGCCCGCCCCGGCCGTTCCGCGCAGGAGGACGCGGGGGAAAGGAGTGCGATCGAGGGGGCAGCTTCCATTGCTGGATCAAGCGTCTGGATCAAGCGTCTAATCAAGCGTCTAGATGAAGAATCCGGCAGAAACCCCAAAGTTATCGGACACAGGCGGCCGATATCGGCTGTTGAACGCCGCGACACCGCGGATTCGTTGCTTTGGTCGTGCATGGCGGATATGTGCGGTTAGACAACGGTGAAATTCCGGTGAAAATAGTGTTGACGGCGTGATAAGCAGTTCTATGGTCTGCCTGCCAATCAGGGGAGGGCCGGAAAATTGGCCCTGACACGGACGCGGAAAGGTACGTGTTTGGGCTCTCCTGAGGCAGTGACGGACGGACGAGAATTTTTTTGGGTTCTATGGGAGAGCAAGGCATGGCAAAACTCTGGTCTCTAGCACTGGCGCTGATGATCGGCGCTGGGCTCTGGGCTGCGCCGGCGATGGCACAGTCCAGCGACGTCGATGACGTCGGAAAGATCGAGCGCGGTGGTGCCGAAGAACCGGCCACCACGACGCTCGGTGAAAAAGGGCTGGTGTTCAGCAACGCTGCGTTCAGCGTTCGCATGACCACCCGCGTTCAATTTCGCCTGACCTACCAGAATGAGGTAGCGAACGGCAACAACGGCACGAACGGTCGCGACTTCGTCAACTTCCGCGTCCGCCGCGCCAAGACCAAGTTCAGCGGTCACATCTTCGACAAGCAGTTCCAGTACGAGCTGCTGCTGAGCTGGGTCAATGGTGGTGACAGCATCGTCGAAGAGGCGATCTTCACTTGGGCGCTGATGAACGAGTTCAACGTCAACGCTGGTCAGCAGAAACTCCAGTTCAACTGGGAAGAAGGCACCAGCAGCGGTGCGCAGCAGTTCGTGGACCGCAGCTACGTCAACGAAGTGTTCAACGTTGACTACGGCAAGGGTATCTGGGTCAACGGCCGCGTCGGTGACGACGTTCCGTTCCTGAAGTACTGGTTTGGTGTGTACAACGGCGTGCTTCGCGCCAACAACGACTTCCGCAACTCGGACGTCGCTCTTCGCAGCGATACGTTCAGCAACCTGACGGACAGCGAGATGATGATCAATCTTCGTCTCGAAACGCACCCGCTGGGTGAAGTTGAGCGCAGCATGTACGACGGTCGTGGCGAAGACGAGCGCGACCAGGTGCTGTTCGCCGTTGGTTTGGGCCTTAACTGGTTCATGAGCGGTTTCAATGACGCCGGCATCCGTGGCGACACCGTTGCCACCCCGACCGGGTCGGGCCGTTTCCGCACCAGCCAGGACACCCTGGCGATCGTGCTGGACGCCCACCTGCGCGTGTTCGGCCTCAGCGTTGACATGGAACTGTTCTTCCGCCACACCGAGTTCCACAACCGTGGCCGCAACCGCTACAACCCGAGCACCCCGACCCGCACCGGGACGGGCAACCTGTCGGACGTGGGCTTCAGCTTCCTGATTACACGTCGTTGCGGGTCATCAAGTCGGC
>CAZNBU010000072.1:0-11656 GCA_964571035.1 uncultured Planctomycetaceae bacterium
TCCACGCGTCCCACACAAGGTCGCGCGGCGCGTCAAACACGCGGGTGATCACAAGGTCCCGCGCAGGTGCATTGGTTGCCATAGTCCTTCTCCGATTGCAGCGCCTTCAACAGGGCGTCGAGGCGGGCAAAGCTTTCTCTCCAGAATCTGATCCAGAAAAGCATGGGGGTCTTGGGTCTTGGGCCACGAAGCCTTCCTTTGCTTCGTGGCCCTTTTCTTGTTCCTCAGGACAGGTCGGCGACCAGTTCTTCCAGCCGGTCCCAGGTCTGCCTTGCGCCCCACTCCATGCCGGAATCGACCATGCCCTTTGCGGCTTCGGCGGAATCGAACTTGCTGCGGGCGATCAGCTTGGTGCGGCCGTCTGATTCCTCGAAGCGCAACGACTCGACGCAGACCGCGCCCGGCATGCCCTCGAACTCGAAGGTCCAGGTGATCAGCTCGTTGGGCACGATTTCGAGGTACTCGCCGCGGAAGGCGTATTCTTCCCCGTTGGGACCCTTCTGCACGAAGCGCCACTTGCCGCCCTTGCGGAAATCCATCTGCGTTACCTTGGTGGTGTGGTCGCGCAGGCCCCACCAGCGCTCGATGTGCTCAGCCTTGCTGTGCGCGAGGAACACCAGCCTCTTCGGCGCGTCGAACATGCGGGTGATTTCGGCTTCGCGATCGCTGACCAGCTTGAGGGCGAATGTATCGGAGTTGCGCACCGTCGAGCCTCCACGCAGAAAGAACTCGAGCTGGTCCATCGTGGCATTGAAACCCGCAGTGACGTTGTCGTGCATCTCGCGGAAGATCGCCCACCCGGCTTCGTCGGCGTTGACCGGCGCGCCGCGCAATTCCTGGATGGTGCGTCCGTCCTTCTCTTTCAGCGTGAGCGTGTATTCAATTTCCAGCGGCCAGTTGTCCCACGGGCCGCCGAACGGCGCGCGAACCACGTTGCCCTTGTCGTCGGTGAAGGAGATGACCCAGACGAGCTTTTCCGGCTCGTTGATTTCCTTGTAGGTGAACTTGCCCCACATGGTTTCGCCGTCCGGCCGCAGCATGCTGTACAGAAACGCGCCGCCCACCCGCACGTCGAGGCTCAGCACCTTGGTCGGCATCCCTTTGGGCCCCCACCAGTACGGCAGGTGCTTGGGATCGGTCCACGCCTTCCACACCAGGGCGCGCGGGGCGTTGAACTCGCGCTTGATATACAGCTCATCCTTCGTTGCGGTCATCGGTCTTCTCCTTGGATTGAAGTTCTTTCAGGTAGTCCTCGAGCCGGTCGAAGCTCTCTTCCCACTGCTTGCGGTAGCGCTCGACCCAGTCGGAGACCTCTTTCAGCGGCTGTGCGTTCAGCTTGCACGGGCGCCACTGCGCTTCGCGTGAGCGCTCGATCAGCCCCGCGCGCTCCAGCACTTTCAGGTGCTTGGAGACGGCGGGCATGGTCATGTCGAACGGCTCCGCAAGCTCGGTCACCGACATCTGGCGGCGGCTAAGCCGGGCCAGGATTTCGCGGCGTGTGGGGTCCGCGAGGGCCCCGAACGTCGCGCTTAGCTTGTCTGCCATCACCATTGTTTTACCAATTGGTTATGTAACCTGTTGGTTTAATACACGACGGACTGGCACCGGTCAACTGGAATTTCTCGGAGAAGTCGGGGAGTCGTCGCCTGCGGTTAAACGTCGAAAGTCAAAGGTCGAAGAGCGGTTGCCCGCACGACCTTTGACTTTCGACTGTCAACCTTCAACTCGCCCTACCGCCCCGTGTAGCGCGGCTTGGGCGGGATGTTGGCGGCTTCAGGCTCGTTGCTGTCGGGGTTTTCCTGCGCTACCAGCAGCACGCCTTCTTTGGCGCAGCGGAAGATGCCGGTGTTCTTGTCGGTTTCATTCAGCGTCAATTCGCGCATGGTGCCTGCCACGGTCAGCTTCACGGTCACCGACTCTGCTTTCTCAGGATCGCGGTCCTTGGCAAGGCGCAGCTCAATCCAGATGCGCCCGCCGGCTTCGCCCGCGACGATGCGGTCGAGCACCACGGCGGTCACCGGCTGAAAGTCCTTGTCGCAGAAGTTGAGGCCCGGCGTCACGACCAGCGGGTCGGGGGCCTTGGCCGGCTTATCGCCAGGCGCCAGCTTGGACTTGCCGTCGCCCGGCTCCTCACCCGCTGAGCCCGTGCCCAGCAGCGGGTTCTCGCCGCGGCCCGGCGCCACCGGCTGCGCACCGGCGGGCAAACCCTGCGCGTTGCCCTGCACCGGCGGTGCGTTGGGCGTGCGCGGCACCGCGCCCGGCCCGCGCGACGATGTGCGCCCGCCGTCCACCGAGCGGCCGGGCGTCGTGCCCGGGTTGCGCGAGTTGTTGCGATTTTCGCGGTTGCGGTTGTTGCGGTTGCGCTCATTGTCCAGCTCGCGCCGGTTGCCGGTGTTGATGTTGGACGGCAGCGCCGTCGGGGTGCTTTCGTCCGTGGAATCGCTGGATTCGCTGTCGGTGGACGGCTGATCCTGCACGTCGTTGCTGCCGTCGACGGTAGCTTTGGCGGTGAAGGCGTTGATCACCAGGGCCGACTGGTTCGACAGGGCGCCGCCCGAAATCTCGCACGCCAGGTCGCCTTCGACCCCGCCAGACGAAGCAAACAACGCCGTCGAATAGCGGATGTCGGTCACGCGCACGGTAAGGTTGTCGCTGCCGGCGTTGCCGATGCTGAAGCTGAACACCGTGTTCGAAGACTCCAGCTTCGCCCCGCTGATGCCGCCCGCGCTGGTTGAAACCTTCGGCGCTTCAAAGAAGCTGGTCCCGGTCGGCGCCGTGATCAGCACACTGCCCGCAATCGTTCCGCTGATGACGATCGTGCCCGCCGGCTGCGCGTCCGGCACGTTGACGCGCACCAGCCGCACGCTTTCAACGCCGACCTTGGCCTGCGAGCCTGCCACGTCCTGCACGCCGGTGATGCCCAGCGTGCCGCGCAGCGTCTTGAGCACCTTGCTGCCGTTGACGCTGAACAACTGCACGCTGACTTCGATGGTGCCGACGGTGTCGCGCTCAACGTTTACGCGGCACTCGGCTTCGTTCTGGTTGAGAATGCTGAAGCTGCCGGTCACCAGCGCCACGCCCGCGCTGAACTTCACCGCCGGCGGCTTGCTGCTGCTGTTGGAAAAACCCGAGGGCGTGTTCGACACCAGCCGGATCGCGGCGTTCTGCACGCCGCTTTGCAGCGTGCCCGGCTCAATGACGAACGACTCCTTGGCGGCTGTGGCCTGCGGTGTGCCCTGGGCGGCCAGCGCCCCGGCGAGAATCATGCCCATTGCGATCAGGATCGTTGCGCGCATGTCACTTCCCATCCTTCCGCTCGTGCACCAGCTCTGACGTTGGCTCCGCTTCGTTCACCGGCTCGGCGGGTTCCGGCGGTCGCACCGAGTTCGTGGATCGCGTTGTCTTGCGCCTCGAACTTTGGCCCGCGTCCTGCACCTCCTGCGGCGGCAGGACCCGAATGCGAACGCGCCGCACACGGTTGCCCCTCACCCGCGAGGCGGTGATCTCCAACCCATGATACGTCGTGCTGTCCCCCTCCGCCGGGATATTTCCGAACGCCTTGAGTGCCAACCCACCCGCCGTGTCGAACCCCTCCAGCGCCTCGGGCGGCATCACGACGCCCATGCGCGCGACCAGCCGCTCATCGGTGACGCGGCCGTCGACTTCCCACGTGGTGTCGTCGATGCGCTCAAAGGGCGTCTCGATCACGTCGTACTCGTCATCAATGCGGCCGACCAGCATCTCGACCGCGTCTTCCATGGTGATCAGGCCTGCTGTTCCGCCGTACTCATCGAGCACGACCGCCATGTGCGTGCGCTGGCGGCGCATCTCGTTCAACATGTCGCCGATGAACATGACGCCGGAAACGAACAGCGGCTTGTGCAGGTAGTTGAGGATCTCGAACCCGCGGCCGGCGCCGGGGTCGTGGCGGAAGAACTCTTTGAAATTCAGGATGCCGATGATGTCGTCGAGATCGCCCTTGTAGACCGGGATGCGCGTGAACGTCGTCTTCTGGAAGAACGCGCGGATCTCGTCCACTGAGACGCCGATTTCCAGCGCCTGGATGTCGGTACGCGGGATCATGATCTCGCGCACGCGCGTGTCGTTCAGCTCGGATGCACGGTGGATCAGTTGACGCTCCAGCGAGTCGATCACGCCCGCTTCCGCCGACAGCGTTGCCATGGCGTGGATTTCGCGCACGTCAAAGATGTCGGCTTCGCCGCCCTGGCGGCCGGCGATGCGCAGCACGAAGTTGCTGATCACCGACAACACCCTCGTAATCGGCGCGGTGGCGACCATCAGTACCGCAATCGGCCACGCCGCCGCCAGCGACCACCCGGTGCGCGTGGCCACCGCAACCGACTTGGGCAGCACCTCGCCGAACACCAGCAGGAACGCGACCGCCGTCACCGAGGCAACGATCGGCGCGGCCCAGGGCGGCAGCGCCGATGAGTTTCGCAGCATGCCGTCAAACACCACGGTGGCGAAGACCGCCAGCACCGTGTTGACGATGTTGTTCGCCACCAGCAACGCCGCGATCACGCGGCCCTTCTGGCTCAGCAGCTTGCGCAGGATGGTGGCCGGGCGGCTGCCCTCGGATTCAAGGCGGGCAAGCGTGGCGTCCGAGACGGCGGTGATCGCCGTTTCCGTGCCGGAGAACAACCCCGACAGGAGGAGTAGCACAAGGAAGATGAGCGCGGATAAGGGGTCCACTCGTCAGCCGTCCTTTTCGGAAGGCAATCGTCTTCGACGAACCGGCAATCGGCAGTGGGCAACCGGCAGTCGGGCCCCGTGCCCGCTGCAAACCGATTGCCGACTGCCGATTGCCGATTGCCGAATCACCAGAATGACCACTCGCGTCGAGCCATGGTACGAAATCAACGTCCGGTTTACTTGCGCCCTGTGTTCGCGCGCGTGTCGGCGAACTCTTTTTCAAGCCGCGCGATGAACGCGTCCGCGTCGCCCTTGCGCCCTGCCAGAGCCGCTTCGTTCGCGCGGCCGAGCAGGCTCCAGGCGTAGTACTCGCGTACCAGCGCGTGGTGCGCGTGGCTCTTGGGGACTTGCTGGTACGCGTGCTCAATGAAGGTCGCCGCCGGCCCGTACGCCTCAAGGTCGCTCAGCCACGCGAAGACGCCGACAATCGCGGGCGGGCCGCTGGGTGTCTTGTCCATCAGGCGCTTGCGCATGTCTTCGCTGAGCTTGAACAGGTGCGCGAGCCCGGTGGCCAGCGCGCGGCGCTCCTGGGGCGTATCGAACTGCACGGCCTGGATGTGGCGCGGCACGCCGTCGATCACCGATTCCAGCGACCAGTAGTCGTCGGTGACTTCGCGGTCCACCTGCAACGAAATCAGCGCGTCGCCGCGCCCGAACACGGTCGCGACTTCAGCGGGCCACTCGTTACCGCGCAGCAATGTGCGTTGCTCAAGAATGCCTGGCAGCGCGGGCGCCACCAGCGACGCGCCGCCTAGAATGCGCAGGCTTTCGGTTTGCAGCGTGGTCTGCTCGCGCCGCATGCGAATGTCGGTACGAATCGCGGCAAAGCGCTCGGTGCTGCCGTAGGCCAGATAGTCGGCGTCTGACACTTCCCAGTCCTGCAACGGCTTGTCGGCGCTTTTGAACTCGCCGCGGGCGATGCGCTGGCGCACGTTGTCCATGGCCGCGGCCAGCGTTTTGGACGCGCGCGCGAACGCCGCTTCCAGCGCGTCCTTAGCCGCCTTGTCGGCGGCCTGCTGCATTGTCTGCTGCTGCTTTTCGTACTTGGTCGCCAGCTCCGCCAGGCGTTTCTTGTACTCCTCAGAATCGCAGGCGGCTTCGGCATCGCGGATCTGCCGCACCACGGCCGCCATCGCCTCGGGCCGCAGCGCGACATCCAGCTTCTCGGCGGCCTCGGCTTCGCGGCGCATGCGTTGCTCAAACTTGTACGTAAAGTCGGCGAAGTGCGTGGGCTTGTTGTTCAGCAGCACTGTGGCGGCATCGACAATCGACTTCACCTTGGGGTTGCGCGATTCCTGCCAGCGCTTGATGAAGTCATCCAGCACCTTCTTCGCGCCCTCGATCTTGAACTCTTCGACCAGCGTGTTGGCCTTGATGCCCGCCTGCTGCCACTCTTCCTTGGCTTCTTCTTCGCCCTGGGTCATCTCGACGCGCCGCTTCCACAGCTCGTCCTGCAATGCCTTCAGGCGTTTCAGCCGGTCGGGGCTGGCCTTGGCGTTCTTCTCCAGCGTCTCCTTGATCTCTTCGATGCGCTCATCCAGCTCCGATAGTGTCAGCGACCGGGTCGTCAGGCCCTCGACCGCGCCGATCCGGCGGTCCACGTTCTGGTTTGCGGTGTCGATTGCCCGCTGCTCGGCTTCGTCCACCACTGGCGTCGGCTCGGTGTTGCCCGGCACCTCAGCCTGCCCGCGGTTGTCCGGCTGCCCGTTGCTTGCGGGATCATTGAACACGAACAGGTAGACCACCACGATGGCCGACGCCACAGCCGCCAACGCGGCAACCGCCGCGAGAATCAGGTTGCGGCGCGACTTGCCCTCAGCGATGCGCTGCGAGATGTCGGCGGCAATCGGCTGCGGGCGCACGGCGAACGCGCTGCCGTTGGTGGAGGCGCGGCGCGATTCCATGTTCTCGAAATCGGCAAGGTCGCTGGCGACGTCGCTGGCGTGCTGGTAGCGCTCGGCGGGGTTCTTGGTGAGCATGCGATCGAGAATGCGGCGGATGCCCTCGGGGCAATCCGGCAGATGCTCAGTGATCGACGGGTGCGGCTCGCGCACCTGCTTCTTCAAAATCTCTTTGACGGTCGCGCCGGTGTACATCGTCTTGCCGCACAGCATGCGGTAGAACGTGGCGCCCAGCGCGTAGATGTCGGCGCGGTGGTCGATGGGCTTGCCCATCGCCTGCTCGGGCGCGATGTAGTGCGGTGTGCCGAAGACGCCGTCCTGCTCGGACTGCAGCTCGACCGTGCTCATGGCCAGGCCGAGGTCGCCCAGCTTGACGGTGTCGTCTTCCATCACCATGAGGTTGTCGGGCTTGATGTCGCGGTGCACCAGGCCCTTGCGCTCAGCGTAATCCAGCGCGGCACAGGCGTCGCGGATGATGCGCACGGCGCGCAGCAGCGGGATTTTGCGGGTGGTCTGCAGCTCATCGAGCACGCTGCCCTTGGCGGCGTACTCCATGCTGAAGTAGTAGGCGCCCTTTTCGTCGCCTACGTCGTACACCTGGATGATGTTGGGGTGGTTCAGCGAGCCGGCGGCGCGCGCCTCCTTAAGGAACATCTGGCAGAATTTCTGGTCCTTGGTCAGGTCCGCAGCCAGCACTTTCAGCGCGATGGTGCGGCCGAGGCTGAGCTGGATCGCCTTGTAGACCGTGCCCATGGCGCCGCGGCCCAGCCGCTCCTCGATGCGGTACCCGCCGACGACGTTGCCGACCAGCCCGGCGCGGCTGCCCGCCTGCTCGTCGGACATCCAGGACATCAGGGTTTCGCCGACCTGGATGGAATCGCCGTATTGAAGGCGCTGAGCCCCCTCGGCGCGGTGGCCGTTAACCAGCGTGCCGTTGGCGCTGTTCAGGTCTTTGAGGCCGAAGATCGCGCCCTTGTTGGCAATGATGAAGTGCCGGCGCGAAGCCATGCTGTCGGTGAGCTGCAGGTCTGCGGATTTGTCGCGGCCCGCCACGAACTGGCGGCCCGCCGTGACGGTGAACGACTTACCGCGATCAGGACCTTTCTCAACCAGCAGTCGAGGCATGCGTCAGGCTTCCCCCAAGCGTAAACAACCCCCAAACGGCCAAGCCGCTCCAAGGGGAAGAGACAAGCTGCACCAAGTATCTACGGATAAGGCCAAGCGGTCAACGCGGAGACTGTCACGCGACAAGGATTCTCACGCGAAGCCGCCAAGCGCCGCAACTATTGGGAAAGCGGCTCGCCTTCATGTGCGCCAAGGTTTGGCAACAAACGTGCTGCCCGCGCTGATTTGAAGTTGGGGCGCTTTGCGGCTTTGCGTGAGGTGCGGTTCTATTTCGCAACCAGATACAACGACTCGTTTACGTGGATGTTGCGGCCCTTCAGGTTTCGGCTGCCGCGGAAGGTGTTGTATTCGCGCTGCATGTGGCGCACGCGGCCGAATTGCTTCAGCAGGGCGGTCATGCGTTTGGGCTGGATAAACCCTTCGTCGTTGTAGGAAACGAGAATGTAGCGCGCCCTGGTGTTTGCAAGCAGCTCGCCGAACGCCTGTTCCGCTTCAGCGCGCTTGTTGTAGGGCGAGCGCTTCCAGTCAGCGGGGATGCCTGACACCGGGCTGAGCTTTTCGGGCTCGCGGTAGTCGCACAGCAGGTTGAGCATGAAGTAGTTGCTGCCGTACGGGTGCTGGTTGTACGGCGGGTCGAAGTAGGCGAGGTCCACGGGCTCAATCTGCTTCACCAGCTCATTGGCGCCCATGCAATGCGCCTGCCAGTCACAATCGAAGCGGCTGAAAACCGGGAACGGCAGCTCGATCCGCCCGGTGATGCGGGCGAGCGCATCGCCGTTACTGCCGCCGTAGCGCCCGACGCCGGTGCGGCGGTCCTTGTAGAACCCCTTGAACACGCCGGAGGTGTTGGCATGGATCGAAGCCTCGCTGAGCAGCGGCGCAAGGAAGTACGGCTGGTCGCGCGGCTCCAGCCTGCCGATCAGTGTGCGAAACGTGTCCAGCCGCTGCGCGTTCTCCACGGTGTAGAACACACGCTCGCCCGGCTGAATTGCGCCCTCGTCGGCGGGCGCGTAGTGCCGGCGGATCAGCCCGTCGCGCACGGGGTTTGCCGCCGCTTCCTTCAACAGTGCGGCGTGGATGGTTTGAAGGCGCGGCAGGTCGAGTTCACCGGCGTTCGCCAGGTAGCAGCGCGCGCCGACGTGGGCGTACCGCTCCAGGTCGTTCGAGATCAATCGGCGCGAAAAGCGCTTGAGATAGCGCGACACGACACCGGAGCCCGCAAACGCGTCCAGCACATCCAACCGTTCTCGCCCCAGCTCAGCGCGCACAACATCCACGGCCTCCCCAATAAAAGGAAGCAACGCGCGCTTGTTGCCGATGCAGGTGATCAACTGGCGCGACAGGTACTCGGCGCTCTCTCCGCGAACGCGGGTCTTTTCGGCTGGAACCGTGCTCTCCATGGCGCCTCAACAGCGGACTGCACACGAGTCTAGCCTGTGGCGCGACAGCGGTCAGCCGGTTTCAGGTTGCAGGTGCGCGGCGCCCAGGTCGTACAGCGCGGGTGAGCTCATGTCGGGAAGCTGCAAGGTAATCACCCGGAACCCGGCGATCCTCAGGCGCACACTCGCCGCGTTCGCCGGCGGGTCAAGCATGCGCAGCAAACCGTTGTTGAACGGTTTGAACTGACGGTGAGTCAGGACGCGGCCCTCGGCGTCCATGAAACTGGCATCGACGACATGCTTTGTCAGGGATGAACCGTCCGCGTTGAGTTTGACCTCGATGCGCCTGCGGGGCGTGACGCCAACAGCGGCGGCAAGCGGAACCAGCAGCTCCGTGAACACCTCGAACTCGACCCCCTCCGGCGGGCCGAGCCACGCGTCGGACGCGATCGAGATCATCCACTTGCCCGGCGCGAGGTTCCGGAACTCGAACCCGCCGTCGCGGCCGCTGATCACGGAGGCCACGATCTTGCGCGCCCCGGTCCTGGTTTCATGAACGCGGACGAAGACGCTTGCGCCGCCGCCCGACGGGTCCACCACGCGGCCCGTAACGCCGCCGCGCGGGGGCAGCACGAGCTTGACAGGCTCGCTGTCCGCGCCGTTCCACCACCAGATGGTCGCGGGCGCGGAATCGGCGAACGTGCCGCGAGCATGCACTTCCAGCTCTGCCATCGCCGCTTTCGCGAACCCCAGCGGGAGTTGCACGGTGACGTCAAAGTGCCCGTCCTGGCCGGTCGTTGCGACTTCGGTGGTGTCGAATCCCGCGCGCGCCGGTGACACCAGGATGCCGTCGGGAACGCGGCCGGTGTCAGCCAGCGCCCACCCGTCCACAAGAATCTTCGCGCCGGCCACCGGTGACCCGTGCTCGGAAGTCACGCGGCCGAAAACACGCACCTCCAGCATGCCGCGCTCGGGAGAAGTTTCCGGGAGCTTGAGTCGCACGACGTCTCCGCCCGCGGGTGCGGGCTCGGCAGGGACCTCCGGCAGGGCAGGCTCGGGTGATTCGGGTGGCGTGGGTTCCGGATCGGGCGCGCGATCCTGCACGGCGGGCGCTGCCGCCTGTTGCGGGGCCCCAACGGGTTCCGGCTCCCGTGGCGGGTCGTCGCCACTGAACAGAAGCCACCCTCCCGTGACGGCTGCGCCGAGCACGGCTACCAGCAGGGTCAGGACAATCGCCTTGCGTCGCATAGCAACGGTTAAGTCCGCAAGGGGCCCGCAAGGGTTCAAAAATCTCGCGCTACTCCGCCCGCTCGACGCCGATGACTTCGTACTTCACTGCACCTTCCGGCGTTTCTACTACCGCGTGCTCGCCGGGGGTGCGGTCGACGATGCCCTGTGCGATCGGGCTTTCGTTGCTGATGATCATCTGCTCGAGATCGGCTTCGTAGCGGCCGAGAATCGTGTACACCTTGGTCTTGCCGTCCTCGCGCTTGAGCGTGACGCGGGTGCCGAACCCGGCTTTGCTGGGGTCGAACTCGTCGGGCGTCACGACGCGCACGCGCTTGAGCTCTTCCATGATCTCCTTGGCGGCTTCCTTGAGGCGCGATTCGCGCTCGCGCGCGGCGTCCAGCTCGGCGTTTTCGCTGATGTCGCCCATGGCCAGCGCTTCGCCGATCTGGCGCGCGACATCGGGCAGTTCCTCTTCCTGGATGCGCTTGAGCTCGGCCTGGCGCTTGCGCAGCCCGGCTTCGGTGGCGAGGATTTCGCCCGCCTGCTCTTCGGCCACTTCGGCCGCGCGCTGGCGGTCCTTGGCCTGCAAAGCCGGGAACTGCTTGAGCACCACGTCGCGCAGCGTGTTGTTGTGGATGTCGCTGAGGCCGCGGCAGCGGTTGATTTCGTGCAGCAGGTGGCCCGCGCGCTCTTCGCTAAGACCGTCCAGCGCTGTGGTCAGCAGGCGCGAGTTGCGCTCGGTCATCGCCCCGCGCAGGGTTGCCAGCGCGTCTTTCAGCGCGGTTTCGCCGCGTTCGATGCGCGTGAGCACCTTGTTCATCACCCACAGCAGGCGCGAGAACAACTCGTTGGCCGGCGCCACCTCAAGCCCCTGCGGCAGGTCGCCGCCGACAATGCCGCGGCGCACCAGCCACAGCGTCTGCAACGGGTACTGGTCTGCGGCACCCTGCACGGTATCGAGCGACTTGCGCAGCTCGTTGCCGTGCTCAGCTTCCATCAACTGCTTGGCGATCCAGTCCCACAGCGACGAAACGTCCTTCAGGAACGCGGCGGCGAGCGTCTTCGGCCACGCGGGTTCGTTCAGCTTGATGTGGCGGGCGAGCGCGCGCTGCTGGAAATCGGCGTCGCGCATGGCTTCCAGGCGGCCGAGCAAAGCTTCGCCGTCTTTCATCAACTCGTCGGGGTCGTAGTTCAGCTCAACGCTGGTTTCGCTTTGCGCCTTCTTCAGGTCGTAGCGCAGCAGCGACACGATGATGCGGTCAGCCGACAGCATGCTGCCGTCGCGGGCCTTGGAGTCGAGTTCACCCT
>CAZNBU010000073.1:0-11618 GCA_964571035.1 uncultured Planctomycetaceae bacterium
GCAGTGGTACCGTTGTCGCACGTGATCAGCAGCTTGACGCCGGACTCGGCGGCGCGGCGGATCACGCGATCGTTAAGCCCGTACCCGTCTTCAGCGCGCGAGGGGATACTGACATCCACCTCGTGCCCAACGACCCTGAAAAAGTTGACAAGCAGGGCGGCGCTGGCGCTGCCGTCCACGTCATAGTCGCCCTGGATCAGGATCTTCTCGCCGCGATTCAGCGCCTGGCGCACGCGCTCAACGGCGCGTTCCATGTGCCGGAAGGCAAACGGGTCCTCAAGGTGGGCGGTGCTGGGTTGTAGGTAGCGGGTGGCAGTCTCGGGGTCGCGGATGCCGCGGTTGATCAGGACCCTCGCAACGTACTCCGGGATACGCAGCCCCCCGGCCAAATCCCGCACCAGGGAGGCCTTCTGGCTGGCAACGCACCATGCGGAATCCACGATGGTGCCGTTTCGCGCCGATGCCGATGAGGCGATTGCCACGACTCCCCCTGACTCATGAATACAAGACAGTTGCGACAGGGGCAAGCAACGCCGCAACCTAACCCCTGTTATTCACAGGATTTCCGAAGGTTCTCCCCAAGTAAGAGTCGATCCAAAATGGGCACGAATATCACGTAACATGATGCCCCAAAGGCGGTTCAGAAATTTTGTGCGTGTTGTGCAATCATTTGACGCAACGTATTGTAAGGGATACTCTTCCGGGTAATGCGGTAGACTGTGTTTTTGCCGGACTTGGGTCCCGACGGGGGAGAGGATGAGGCAGCTATTCGCCGCCTTGGTGGCGTGCCTTGCGGGCACGCTTGGCGCGCAGGTTACCTTCACCGCCACGCCGAATCAGGCCATCCCGGACAACAGTCCCAACGGCGTTACCAGTACCATTTCGATTCCTGCGACCAGCAACCGCATCCGCTCATTGCGCGTGGGCGTGCGCATTGCGCACACGTACGACGCCGACCTTGATATCTGGCTGATCCCGCCCGGCGTGGCGTGGGCCGGCCCGTACACAAGCATCAACAACGGGCCGGTTGCCGAGCCGCCGCCTGGGGTGATCCAGCTTTCGACCAACAACGGCGGCAGCGGCAACAACTACGGCAGCACGACCGCCACGAACACGTTTGCCAGCTTCAGCTCATCCGCCGACCCGACGTGGCCTGCGACGCAATCGATCGTCTCCGGCGCGGCGCCCTTCACCTCGCAGTCGCAGTGGCAACCGGAGTGGCAGGGTGTGTGGAACACACAGTACGGCAAAGACCCCACCGGCGACTGGACACTGGCGGTCGCGGACGGGTGGGCGCTGGATACCGGCACGCTGCTTTCCTGGCGCATCGAGTACATGCCGCTCACTTCGCCCTCGCTGATCGTGCGCACGGGCGACTTCAACAAGGCGGGCACGCCGGCGGTCCCCGGCCAGACGGGCCAGGTGCTGGGGCAGGCGTGGATTGAAGCGGTGGGGGCAAATGCGATCTCGGGCGTTACCGTGACCGCGCAGAATGGCGTCACGATCTCGGGCAGCCTGTCGCAACTGGCGATGTACCTCGACGTCAACGGTGATGGCGCGCTCGACGGCGGCGACACCTTTGTGCAGGCGGCGACGCTGGCGGGCAGCATAGCCACGTTCAACTTCGGCTCCTCGATCCCGCTGACATCCGGCACCACAGCCGCGTTGCTACTTGTGGGAGATGTGCTGGCATCGCCCGCAGCCGGTGGCGTGACGTTGCAGATCACCAATGCAGCCGCTGTGTCCGGCGCGACCAACGTGTACGGCGTGTTTCCCGTGGCGTTCGGGTTTCATCCGTTCGCCAGCCTGCGCACGTTCACCAGTGTTCCGTCCGGCGGCAAAGAGATCCCGAACGACCAGGAGTTCGGGGTACGCGACACCATCACGATTCCGCCGACGGACGACCGCATCGCCAGCGTGCGCATCGGCGTGCGCTTTGATCACGACCGGCTTCAGGATGTCGAGATGTGGCTGCTGCCGCCGGGCATTGACTGGAGCGGCCCGTACACCGGCGCCGGCCCGGCGGGCGTGATCGAGCTGAGCACCGACAACGGCGGCAACGGCGACGATTTCGGCACCGGCGGTGGGCCGTTTGTGTACACGCTGTTCTGCAGCCAGAGCGACCCGAACCTAGCGTGGCGCGCGAACCGCAACATCCAGCTTGGCCAGAGCGAGGCGCCGTTTACCTATCGGCCCGCCTACTACCCGGAAGACCAGACCGACTTCGACGCGCTGTACGGCACCGACCCATCGGGCCAGTGGACGCTGGTGATCGCCGACGACAACGGCCAGAACAGCGGCGGCCGCCTCTGGAGCTGGCAGGTCGAGTACCTCGCCCACCCCAAGGCCGCGCTTGCAGGCAACCCGGATCACGGCAACGCTACCGTCGGGCTGCCCAGCCCGAGTTCGCCCAACACTTTCACGATCACCAACGGCGGCGACTACCCGCTTGCCGTGACCGGCATCAGCTTTGTGGGCGGCAACGCCGCAGACTTCTCGCGCAGCGCTGTCACCCTCCCGCTGAACGTAGCGGCGGGCGGCAGCTCGAACTTTGGCGTTACGTTCACGCCGTCAGCCAGCGGTGTGCGCAACACCACGCTGCGGGTCACCTCCAACAGCGGCGGTGTGGCGGGCACCATCCATGACACGATCATCTGGGGCTTCGGTCAGATGACCAACCAGCTCGTGATCAACCCGGGGTTCAATAACCAACCGGGCACCGCTTTCAAGTTCGGCACAAATAATGCCGTCTTCGGCCAGTACGAGTTTGCCGCAGGCACGGTGGCGGCCAACGTCACCAGCGTGACCTTCCGCGAGGAGGCGAACCGTGTGCTGGTGAACAACCTCGCGAACCTGCGCCTCTACCACGACGTGGATAACAACGGTTTGTTCTCCGGCGCGGACACGTTGATCGGCACGACAACGCTGGGGCCGGGCCAGAGCAGCGCGACGTTCACCGTCAACCGCACCATCAACGCGCAGAGCTTCCAGAACTGGATTCTCGTCGGCAACGTTGCCGCGCTGCCGGTCAACAACCTGCTGGCCTTTGAGGTTCGCACCGCCGCGGACGTTGTTTCAACGCCAAGCGCGCTGGCGGTCTACCCCGTCGCGACCGGCCCGCACCCGATTGAATCCACCCGCATCTTCACCAGTACGCCGCCGGGCGGGCTGGCGATCCCGAACAACAGCACCACGGGTGTCACCGACAGCATCGTGATTCCGCCGACGACCGAGACGGTTGCAGCCCTGCGCGTCGGCGTGCGTATCGATCACCCGAACGACGCGGACATCGAGATGTGGCTGATCCCGCCCGGTGTCACCTGGAACGGGCCGTACACCGGCAACGGGCCGGCGGGTGTGATCCTGCTTTCGAGCGACAACGGCGGCACCGGCGACGACTACGGAAGCGGCACCGCGCCGTTTGTGTACGCCAACTTCACCCACCAGAACGACCCGCGCTTCACGCCTTCTGTCAACATTGCCGGGCAGGGCACGGGCGCCGCGCCGTTCACCAGCACGTACTACCGGCCCGAGGACCAGGGCGACTTCCTTGCCCGCTACGGCATTTCCCCGGCCGGCACGTGGACGCTGGCTGTGCGCGACGACGCGGGCAACCAGTTCACCGCGGGCATTTTGATTTCGTGGCAGATCGAGTACCTGCCCCCCGCGACACCGGCTGTGACCGGGTTGAATGACTGGGGCGGCAGCAACGTCGGTGTGTCGTCGCCGTTCAACCCGCAACCCTACAGCATCACCAACGTCGGCGGCACCTCGCTGACGGTCACCGCGATCACCCTGGTGGGTGCGAACGCCAACAACTGGACGTTCGCGGGCGCGACCGGCACGCCGGTCACGCTGAACTCCGGGGCATCGCACAACGTGTCACTGAACTTTACGCCGTCGGCGCTGGGCGTGCGCAACGCGTTTCTGCGCGTGACCTACAACGACGGGTTGCAGACCGGGTTGATCCACGACTACCCGATCACCGGGCGCGGCACGCGTGGGTTGATCGGCGTGGCCACCCCGGTCGATTACGGATCGGGCGGCGTCGGCCAGCCGTCAGCCAACTCGCCGGTGACGCACACGATCAACAACACCGGCGACGGGCCGCTTACGCTTACCGCCATTGCGTTGACTGGCGCGAACCCGGGCGACTGGATGCTGTCGGGCTTGCCGGCGTTGCCTGTAGTTATCCCAGCCGGCGGCAACATCCAATTCACCGGCACACTGACGCCGGGCGCGATCGGCGCGCGCAACGCGATCATCCGTGTCACCAGCAACTCGAACAACGTGCCCGCCACGCAGACCGACATTGCGGTGTTCGGCCAGGGTGCAGCGGGAACGATCAGTGTGACGACGCCCGTGGACTACGGGTCGTCCAACCCCGGAGTGCCGTCTTCGCTGTCGCCGCGCACGCACCAAGTGTTCAACACGGGATCGTCACCGCTCACGATCACGTCGATCTCAACGGCGGGCACACACGGCGCCAACTGGTCGCTGAGTGGCCTGCCCGCGCTGCCGGCTGTGATTCCGCCCAGCGGCAGCATCAGCTTCCAGGGCACGCTGACGCCGTCCGCGGTCGGCGCGCGCAACGGCATCATCCGCATCATCAGCAACACGGGCGGCGTGCCGAACAGTGCAACCGACATTGTGGTCACCGGCACCGGCACAGCCGGCACGCTCAGCACTCCGTTGGGGCCGGTGAACTACGGCCAGTCGAACCCCGGCGTGCTGAGCAGCCTGTCGCCCGTAACGCACACGATCAACAATACCGGCAACGGGCCGCTGACGCTGACGGCGGTCACGCTGCTGGGCGCAAACCCCGGCGACTGGGCGCTGCTGTCCGCGCCCGGTCTGCCCGCGGTGATCCCGCCCAGCGGCAGCGTGAACATCCAACTGCGGTTGATTCCGACCGCGACCGGCACGCGCACGGCAACGCTGCGCCTGACCAGCGACACCGGCGCCGCGCCCGGCACGTTCACGAACGTGGTGCTGACGGGCGTGGGCACGTCCGGCGTGTTGAGCACGCCCGCCGGGCCGATTGACTACGGCCAGTCCAATCCCGGCGCGATCAGCAGCCTCAGCCCGCGCACGCACCTCATCACTAACACGGGCAACGGACCGCTGACCCTGACAGCGATTGCGTTGACCGGCGCGAATGCGGGCGACTGGACCATCCTGACGTCACCGGCGTTGCCAGCCGTCATCGCCCCGAGCGCCGGTGTCAACATCCAGGCGCGCCTCACGCCGACAGCCGTCGGCGCACGCGCCGCGACACTTCGCTTGACCAGTGACAGCGGCGCAGTGCCCGGCACGTTTACGGATGTGTCGCTGACCGGCCTCGGAACGTCGGGTGTGCCTAGCACACCGCTGGGGCCCGTTGACTACGGGCAGTCAAACGTAGGCGTCGTCAGCAGCCTGAGTCCGCAGACACACACCGTGAACAACACCGGCGACGGCCCGCTCACGATTTCGGCGATCGCGCTGGTCGGCGTTGACGCGGGCGACTGGACGATCGTTGCCGCGCCCGCGCTGCCGGCCATCGTCGCGCCGTCAGCCGCCGTAAACATCCAGATCGAGTTCCGCCCGGGCGCCGTTGGCGCGCGCGCGGCAACGCTGCGGCTTACTAGCGACAGCGGAGCATTGCCGGGCACATTCACCAACGTCGCGCTGGAAGGTACCGGCACCGTGGGCACGATTGACACGCCGCCCGGGCCCGTCAACTACGGGCAGGCGAACCCCGGCGTCGTCAGCAATCTCAGCCCGCTCACGCACGTGGTGACCAACAATGGCAACGGCCCGCTTACCGTGACCGCGATCGCGCTGATCGGCGCTGACGCGTCCGACTGGGTGGTGCTGGCAGCGCCGACCCTTCCGGCGGTGATCGCGCCCAGCGCCAACGTGGCGATTGACCTGCAGTTCACGCCCGGCGCCGTCGGGTTGCGCAGCGCGACACTGCGGCTGACCAGCGACACCGGCGCGGCGCCCGGCACGTTTACTGACGTCGCGCTCAGCGGCGAGGGCACCAGCGGCATGCTGTCAACGCCGCTTGGGCCGGTGGACTACGGCCAAGCCAACCCGGGCGTGCTCAGCAGCCTCAGCCCGGTCACGCACATGGTGACCAACACCGGCAACGGGCCGCTGACGTTGGATACGATTGCATTGATCGGCGCCGACGCAGCCGACTGGACGATTGTCGGCGCGCCGACGCTGCCGGCTGTGATTCCGCCGACCGGCACGGTCAACGTGCAACTGACGCACACGCCCGGCGCGGTGGGCGCGCGCACAGCGACCTTGCGGCTGACGAGTGATTCCAACGCGGTCGCGAACACCAACACCGACATCACGCTGACTGGCGAGGGCACGCAGGGCGTTCTCGACACACCCCTGGGCCCCGTAGGCTACGGGCAGTCCAACCCCGGCGTGATCAGCTCGCTCAGTCCGGTCACGCACGTCGTCGCCAACACCGGCAACGGTCCGCTTACCCTGACAGCCATTTCCCTGATCGGCGCTGACGCCGGTGACTGGACCATTCTGGCGGCGCCCGCGCTGCCGGCTGTGATCGCCCCCAGCGCCAGTGTGAATATCCAGGCGCGCTTGATCCCCGGAGCGGTTGGTACGCGTTCGGCGACTCTGCGCCTCGCCAGCGACACAGGCGCCGTCCCCGGCACGTTCACCGATGTGGCGCTGACCGGTTTGGGCACCTCGGGCGTGATCAGTACCCCGTTGGGGCCGGTGAACTATGGCCAGTCCAACCCGGGCGTGGCAAGCAGCCTCAGCCCGCAGAACCACGTTGTCACCAACACAGGCGACGGCCCGCTTTCGCTGACAGCGATCGCGCTGACGGGTACCGACGCCGGCGACTGGACGATTCTGTCCGCACCCGCGCTGCCCGCGGTGATCGCGCCCAGCGCCAGCGTAAACGTACAGTTGCAGTTGGTCCCCAGCGCCACGGGCACGCGGACAGCCACACTGCGCCTCACCAGCGACACCGGCGCGTCACCCGGCACGTTTACAGATGTCGGCCTTAGCGGCCTTGGGACCTCCGGCGTGCTGAGCACACCTACCGGCCCGATCAGCTACGGGCAGTCCAATCCCGGCACGGTCACCAACCTCAGCCCGGTCGTGCACATGGTGACCAACACCGGCGACGGACCGCTGACGATTACCGCGATTGCGCTGATGGGTGCAAACCCAGCCGACTGGACGATCCTGTCCGCGCCCGCGCTGCCGGTGGTGATCGCGCCAGCCGGCAACGCGATCGTGCAGCTTGAATGCACGCCGCTGGCGACCGGGAGCCGCGTCGTGGTGCTGCGCTTCACCAGCGACAGCGGCGCCATTGCGAACAACAACACCAACGTCGCGCTTCAAGCCACCGGCACGCAGGGCCAGCTCGCGACTGCGCCCGGGCCGATTGATTACGGCTCAAGCCAGATCGGCTCGCCGAGCTCCAACTCGCCCCTGACGCACACCATCAGCAACACCGGCAACGGCCCGCTGACGATCTTCGCGATCAGCTTGCAGGGCGCCGACGCGTCCGACTGGTCGCTGATCGGCGCGCCCGGCTCGTACCCGGTGGTGATTCCGGTAAGCGGCAGCCTGCTGTTCGACGGGCAACTTGTTCCGTCCGCCGATGGCCCGCGCAATGCCACGCTGCGCATCGAAAGCGACTCGCTGGCCAACCCGGCGTCAGTTACGAATGTGCCGTTGGAAGGGCTCGGCCTGCCGCTGACCACCGTGACCGGCGTGACCGTGGGCTCCGACATCGGCGGCCCGCTGGCTGTCACTGCCACAGTGAACGGGCCAGCCACCACCTTCATTGACGTAACAGTGTCCTACAGCGGCGGCATCAACGCTGGACCGCCGGTGATCAGCAACGCGGGCGGGCTGACAATTGCCGGCAACGTGATCCAGAACGTCCCGGCGAACAGCACCATCCAGTTCCTGTGGGACGCCTACGCCACCGAGCGGCACACCACCGCGTCTGACTATGTGCTGACGCTGACACCGTCGCAGGCTTCACTTGCCGGCACGCCCGGCAGCAGCACGCCGTTCACCTTGCAGCGCAACGGCGGGTGGGCGCAGCACGTGGCGCCGGGTGAATCGCCGCGCGGCGTTTACTCGCACACCATGATCTACGACACCGCCAACGACCGCGCGGTTGTCTTCGGCGGGCGTGACACCGGCAACAAGCTCAACACGGTGTGGGTGCTCGAGCGCTCAGGTGCGCCGTACCTTGGATGGCGCCAGCTTCATCCGGCGGGCACGCCGCCGGCTGGTCGGCAGTACGCCAACGCGATCTACGACGCAGCCAACCAGCGCATGGTGCTGTTCGGCAGCCTGCTGGACGCCGGGCCGACCAACGACACGTGGGAGCTGACGCTGACGCCCGGCTTCGAAACCTGGAACCAGATCGCGATCTCGTCGCCGACCACTCCATCACCGCGCCGCAGTGCCGGATTTGTATACGACGCCCTGCGCGATCGCGCCGTGCTGTTCGGCGGTTTGGGTTTCGCGCAATCCAACGATACGTGGGAACTGAACCTGAGCACCGGCAACTGGACGGAGCTTACACCCGCAGGCACACCGCCCAGCGCACGCTTCGGACATGCATGCGCGCTGGACGCCGTCGGCGACCGCATGATCGTGTTCGGCGGCCGCGCGGGATCAACCGACACGGGTGACCTGTATGAACTCTCGCTGGCTGGCTCGGGCACCTGGGGCCAGCTTGCGCCGACGGGCTCGCCCTCCGCGCGTTACTTTTCGACGCACACGTGGGACGGCACCAACCGCGCGCTGGTAGTGCAGAGCGGGTACACCGGGACGGTTGCCCAGCGCGACGCCTGGTACCTCGACCTTGCGGGCGCGCCGACATGGACGCAGCTCACGCCGGACGCCAACGCCGGCACCGGGCGTGTCGTCGGCGGCGCGGTGTGGGACGGCTCGCGCGAGGAAGTGCTGTTCTACGGCGGTATCACGAACAGCGCGCTGACCTCGCCGATTGTCTCGGTGCTCAATGTCTCCGGTGTGCCGACGTGGGATACGCCCACCGGCGGCATTTCCACCAGCCCCGAAGGCCGCTGGGGCGGCGTGATGGCTTGGGACCACGTCAGCGACCGCGTGATCGTGTGGGGCGGCAAGGACAACAGCGCCTACTTCGGCGACGTCTGGGTACTCGACCAGAGCACGCCGAGCGGCGGATGGTCGCGCCTGCCGATTACCGGCCCGCGGCCTGAGCCGCGCACCTACTGCGGGTATGCGGTCGACACCGTGAACGACCGCCTGATCATTCACGGTGGCGGCATCCCAGCCGGGCCGGTGGTGGACGAGCTCTGGACGCTGGACCTGGCCTCCGGCACCTGGACGCAGTGGCCCACGGCGGGCGGGCCGACGCCGCGCGACCAGCACACCCTGGTGTACGACAACCTGCGCAACCGCGCGCTGATCTTCGGCGGGCGTGTGCCCGGCGTGACCAACGAAGTCTGGGCCTACGACTTCGGCACGGCGACCTGGGCGCAGATCACGCCCGCCGCGCCGCTTGCGCCGGCGCGCCACGGCCACGGGGCGAGCTACGACAGCATCAACGACCGCATGGTGATCTTCGCCGGCCGGGCGCCCACCGGCCGCCGCAACGACGTGTGGACGCTCAGCCTCAACCCCGGCACCGAAACGTGGACCGACGCCAGCGCGGTCTCGCCCGTGCCGACGCCGCGCCACTACTTCGGATTTGCACCCAACAGCACCGGCACGCGCATGTGGATGCACGCCGGCGACACCGGCACCCCCAGCGCCGAGCTTTGGGAGCTCGACATGACGGCTGCGACAGCCGCGTGGACGCAGGTTGCCATCACCGGCTCCGCGCCGCTTGAGCGCTACCTCGGCAGCGCCTGCATGTCGCCCGCGGGGCAACTCTACGCCGGGTTCGGTTTCTTGGACAACCGCGGCGGGGCGGACCTCTGGCGCATCGATACAGCCGCAACCGTCAACGGATGGACGCAGGTGGGCACGAGCGCGCCGGATTCGCTGGTGTCCGCCACACAAGCCTTTGACCCCGTCGGGCGCAGGCTGATCGCGTTTGGCGGCCTTGGTGGCGGCGTGCACCAGACCGGCCTGTGGCAGCTAGATCTCGCGGCTCCGGTCGCGCAATGGACGCAACTGAACGCCAACGGCCCTGGCCCCAGCGCGCGCCGCAGCGCCAGCATGGTCTACGACAACAGCACCTCGCCGCCGCGCATGCTGATGTTCGGCGGGCGCACGGGCTTCGCCCATTCCAGCATCGTGGACGAGCTGTGGGCGCTTGAGCTGAACCCCGGCAACGAGCAGTGGGTGCAACTCACGCCAACGGGCACGGCGGGCCGCCGCACGAACCACGCGGCTGTGATTGACGGCAGCAACCGCATGATCGTCTACGGAGGTATCGACCAGAACGGCGGCAACCTCGGTACCGTGTTCGCGCTGGACATCGCGACGTTGACCTGGTCACAGCTCACGCCGACCGGCACCGCGCCGTCGCCGCGCTTTTCGATGATCATGGAGTACGACGCGCCCCGCAACCGCATCATCATCCACGGCGGCAACCAGGGGGGCGTGACGCCCATCGGCAACAGCTTTGTGCTGGACCTTACGGGCTCGCCGTCCTGGAGCTCCTACGTCACCACCGGCACGGGCCCCGGCCCGCTGTACTACGCCAGCTCGGTGATCGACGCCGCTAACCAGCGCATGCTGGTGTTCGGCGGGCACAGCACGACGCCGCAATCGCGGCTGTTTGGGCTGGACCTGGTGACCGACACCTGGACCGAGATCAGCGGCACGGTCGCGCAACCGCAGGCGCGCTGGTCGCACTCGGCGTGCTGGGACAGCGTCGGCAACCGCATGGTGATCGCCGGCGGGTACCTGCTGGGCGAAGTCGCCGCCACGCAGGAAGGCGGCAGTGTGGCGGAGACCTGGTTCTGGGGTGATTGAGGCAGCGACCACAACACGGCACAATCCGCCGATGCCGCTGATACGCTTGATGCGACACCTGAGGGCGCGCCTGCAACCAAGGCTGCGCCCGCTTTCCATCCAGTTGCGCTGGCGCCTGCTCGGCCGGAAGCTCGACCGCAACCAGTGGCAGCATCAGCCGCCGGAGATCGATCAGCGCTACGAGCGCATGATGACGCTGGGGTGGGACGAGATCGCAGCCGAGTACACCGACTACTTTGCAAGGCTCAAGGCTTCCGTGGCGCACACGCGAGGGCGTGTGCTCGAGTTGGGTTGCGGCACCGGCAATATGACGCGCTGGATCGCGGCGCGGGATGAGGTTACGTCCGTGGTCGCCATCGACGGGTTTGAGCGCGCGGTGCAGAAGCTGCGAGAGTTCGCGCTGCCCAAGGTGGAAGCCCGCTGCGCACCCCTGACAGAGCTGTCGTTTGCCGCAGAAGAACGCTTCGACACGCTGGTGATGTGCGAGCTGCTGGAGCACCTCTACCCGGACGAAGAGCGCGCACTCTGGCAAGCCGTCCGCCCGCACATGGCGGCGGGCGCGGGGTATGTGATTTCAGTTCCGGTTGGGTGGCTTGAAGACCCGCACCACGTCCGCGCGTTTTCGAGGGGTAGGCTGAACCGCCACCTGAAGCGCC
>CAZNBU010000074.1:0-11560 GCA_964571035.1 uncultured Planctomycetaceae bacterium
ACTGGGCTGCGGTGAGTGCCGCCGTGAAGCGCGAATTGCCCGATACCACAGTCGAGGTGCTGACGCCCGATTTCCAGGCGATGCCGCAGCAGATCGACACCGTGATCGAAGCCGGCCCGCGCATCTACAACCACAACATTGAGGTGGTACCGTCGCTGTTTCGCACGATTCAGCCCAGCAAGCGCTACGACCGCAGCCTGTTCCTGCTGCGCTACGTGAAGCAGCGCGCGCCGCACCTGACCACCAAGAGCGGCCTGATGGTGGGCCTTGGCGAGACGCGCGACGAAGTGCGCCAGACCATGAAAGACCTGCGCGCGCACGACGTGGACATGCTGACCATCGGCCAGTACCTGAAGCCCGCGCCGGGCCTTGCGGAAGTCGTCCGCTACGTTGAACCCGCCGAGTTCGTTGAAATGAAGCAGGAAGCCGAGGCGTTGGGCTTCCCGATGGTGGCGAGCGGTCCCTTCGTGCGCAGCAGCTACAACGCGAAGGAACAGTTCCTCGACAGCAACTGAAAGCAGCCATGCCGAAACCGCAATCATCGCAGCGCCCGATCCGCGTGCTTGTCGCCAAAGCGGGCCTGGACGGGCACGACCGCGGCGCCAAGGTGGTCGCCGCAAGCCTGCGCGATGCCGGGCTTGAGGTGATCTACACCGGTTTGCGCCAGACGCCCGAGATGATCGTGCAAGCGGCGATCCAGGAGGACGTGGACGCCATCGGGTTGAGCTCGCTGTCCGGCGCACACATGACGCTGTTCGCGCGCATCATGGAGTTGCTGAAGGCGCAGAACGCCGAGAGCATCCTGCTGTTCGGCGGCGGCGTAATGCCGAAGGCCGACGTGGACGCGCTGGGCAAGCAGGGCGTGGGCAGAATCTTCGGCCCCGGCACCGACACGCGCGACATCACGAAGTACCTGAACGAAGAGATCACGAAACGCAGAACCACGCAGGAGGTCTGACATGACAACCCCGATCAACCGAGGCTCCGAGGGCTTTCCCCCACCGCCGCCACCAGGGCACATGCCCCCGCCGCCGCCCGGATACCAGGGCGGGCCGCAGATGCAACCGCGGCCAAGCTACCAGCGGCCGCGCACACGGCTGTGGCGGCTGTTCGGGTTGTTCCTGCTGATCGGCGTGGTGGGTTTTAACGTGCTGATCTTCATGAGCATGTTCGCCGGCGGCAGCCTCCTGATGGGCGGCGGCAGCGCGGGCGGATTGACCGAGTACTCGCGCCAAGGCGGCAGCACGGCAAAGATTGCCGTGATCCCTGTCGAAGGCGTGATTCTGGAAGACGGCGGCGGCGGCCTGTTCGGCGGCGGGGTCAATCCCGTTGCGCTGGTGCAGGACGGGTTGCGCAAAGCCAAGAATGATCCCGACGTGAGGGCGGTCGTCCTTGAAGTCAACAGTCCCGGCGGCGGTGTGACCGCCAGCGACACCATCCACAAGGCGATCCTCGACTTCAAAGAAGAGTCCGGCAAACCGGTCGTGATCTATATGAAAGATCTCGCCGCCAGCGGCGGGTACTACATTTCCGCGCCCGCCGATCACATTGTCGCCAACCGCACCACGCTGACCGGCAGCATCGGTGTGATCATCCAGGGGTTCAACTTTCACGGCACGCTGACCGAGGTGATCAAGGGCGAAGACGCCACGGTCAAAGCCGGCGGCAACAAGGCGATGGGCAGCATGTTCGCCGATCCCGAAAGCAAGGACTACAAGGAAGGCCGCGCGCTGTTGCAGGACCTGGCGGACGAGATGCACGCAACGTTCAAGTCGGTAGTGCAGGAAGGCCGAGGGCAGAAACTCAGCGCCGACTGGGAGACCTACGCCGACGGCCGCGTGCTCAGCGCGTCGCAGGCGCTCAAGGTCGGGTTGATTGACCAGATCGGGTACTTTGAAGACGCCGTGAAAGCCGCCGAATCCGCCGCAAACGTCGAGGGCGCGAGCGTTGTCGAATACGGCCGCGAAGCCGGGCTGGGCGCCCTGCTCGGCATCAGCGCGGAAGAAGTTGAGCGCATGGAGAAAGCCGGCGCCATGGCCATCGAAGAACGCATGAGCGCAAGGCTGCAAGCGCAACTGCGCATGTACCCGGGCAGGCCAATGGCGATCTGGGTGCCGTAGCATCGGCATCCTGCCGATGTCGTACTGGCGGGCTTCCAGCCCGCCTCATCGGCTGGAAGCCGATGAGCACTACATGGCCCGGATGGCCATGCTACGCGCTACAGTACCCTCAGGACCACAAAGAACAGCGCAATCAACACGCACACGCCGATCGTAATCCATTCGAAGTAGCGCTCGATGATCGGCTTTACGCGGTGGCCCAGCAGGAAGATCAGGCCACTCAGACCCATGAAGCGCATGCCGCGGCCCAGCACGCTGGCGAAGATCAGCGCCGCGAGGCTTACGTTGAAGACGCCGCCGGCGATGGTGAACACCTTGTACGGGATCGGCGTCAGCGCGGCGCTGAAGTACGCCATGAATGCGTTGTCCGAGAACTGCTCCCCCACCTGGTAGAAGTACCCGTCGGGATAGAACACCGTATCGCCCTCGCGCGGCAGCGCGGCGATCTGCTCGGCAGTCATGCCCTCAGTAGATGCAGCCGTGCCGAACCAGTTGGCGTCGGCGCCCAGCGCGCGCACCACGTCGTCCACAACGCCGAACAGCGCCTGGCCGATGTACCACCCCACCACGCCGCCGATCACGCTGGCGACGGTGCACAGCACGCCGTACCACAGCGCCCGGCGCCGCTTGCCGAGACACATGGCGATCAGCAGCGGATCGGGCGGCAGCGGAAAGAAGCTGCTGTCGGCGAACGAAATGAACATCAGCGCCGGCAGCCCCCACCGTGTGTCCGCCAGCCCCACCATCCACGCGTAAACGCGCTTGAGCACACGCAGCGGCCACAGCAACGCGCCGATCACCCCGCCGCGCGGGGCCTTGGAAGGCTGCACTACATCGGGCGAAGCTTCATTCACGCTCGCGTTCTCCGGCAATGATCACGTCAGCAAGCCCACGCGCAGAATGATCGGCGGCTTCGCTCGCAATCTTCACTCCGGCTTGCCGCAGCGCCTGAGACGTCGTCGGGCCGATGGAGTAAACGCGCATGCCCGCAAGCAGATCCCCCACCGCAGCCAGCGCGTTGGTCGCCGCGCTCGCGCTGGCAAAGGCGATCGCGTCGAGCGCATCGCTTTGCAGCAGCCGCTTGAGTTCGGCTGCGCCGTCGTGGTCCGGCTCGTTGCGGTATGCAATCGGGTCGTCTACCTGCGCCCCCAGGGCTGTAAGGCCTTCCTTCAATGTCGGTGGCGCAAGTTCGCTGCGCGGCCAAAGCACTTTTGCGCCGTCCACGCCGGCTGCGCCCAGCGCTTCCAGCATTCCTTTCGACGTGGCCCTTTCAGGAAGCAACGCCACCTCCGCGCCCGCTGCTCGCACCACCGCGGCGGCCGCTTCTCCTACACAGGCAATGCGCACACGACCGGTGGAGCCCACGCGCGAGAACACACCCTGCGCCGCGTTGCCGCTGGTCAGCACCAGCCAGTCGTAGCGGTCGATGGCTTGCAGTGCTGATTCCAGCGGCGCAGGGTCCCGCGGCGGTAGAATGCGGATGAGCGGGAATTCAAAAGTCGTAGCGCCGGCTGCGCGCAGCAATGCCGCCAACTCGGCGTTCGCCTCTCGCTCGCGCGTCAATGCGATGCGCAATCTGCCAAGGGTTCCCTGCGCCATGGCTGCCGCTATAACTCAAAACGGGGCGCAGGGGAAAGGCAGATGAAGCGGTTGATGACAGTTTCGTTGCTGGCGCTCGCGCTTTGCGCGTGCTCGGACATTTCCAGCGCGTTCGACCTCAACGCCACGCGCAACACAGCCGACCAGTTCATGCAGAGGCTGGCCAAGGGCGATATCAACGGCGCCTACGAGATGTGCGACCACGACGCGCTGAGCCGCGACACGCTGGACCGCATCGCCAACAACGCCGACTACGCCGAGATGTTCCGCAACTACAAAGGCCTCGAACACGGCAAGGGCGGCGAGCGCAAACCCGGCACCGAGTTCGTCGACGTGACACTCGCGCCCGCCACGGTGCTGGGCGAAAAAGGCTGGCAGGCCCAGTTCGCGCTGCGCAAGCAGGACGAAGGCTGGAAGATCATCGCCTTCCAGATCAAACCCGAATGACACGCGCGCTGCTTACCGGTTTCGACCCCTTCGGCGAGTGGGCCAGCAACCCCTCATGGGATGCGCTGGTGCGCGCCGACCAGCTGGGCCTGTTCGGCGACACGCAGGTGGAACTCGCACGCGCCCCGGTCACCTGGGACGGCGCATTTGAAGCCCTGGAGCGCGCGGTCGCGGACAATCCGCCCGACTTCGCCATCAGCTTCGGGTTACATGGTGGCATGAAAGGCCGCGGCGCCGACGTCATCTACGTCGAGACTACCGCCCGCAATCGCGACGGCGCGCCCAAGCCGGACAACGCCGGCATCCAGCGCGCGGCGCTGCCGATTGAGCCGGGCGCGCCCGAAACGCTGGCGTCCGGCCTGCCCACAACCAGCATCGTGGACGCGCTGCTGGCGGAGGGGTTCAACGCTGAAGCCTCCGAAGATGCGGGCGCATACCTGTGCAACCACCTGTTCTATCGCGGCGCGCTGGCCTTCGGCGGGCGGTTTCCTTACGGGTTTGTGCACGTTCCCCCCGTAGAATCGCTGGGTGGGTCGTTAACACTTGATAGGCTGGCGGCGGGTGTGGCGGTGGTTGTGCGAGCCACAGCGCACGGACTGGCCAAGGGTACGGAGCTGACGTGATCAAGTTGCATTGCGGATTGCGGATTGCGGATTGCAGATTCAAGGCAGCCTCGCCGCTGCTTCAATCCAAAATCCAAAATCCAAAATCCAAAATCGTTACGGCCGCGCTCATCGTCCTGGCGCTCACACTGTCCGCCTGTGGCGGGGGCGGGTTCGGTGACAAGGGCGGGCGCTGGGGCAAGAAGGGCGATGAAGACAAGAAGGACCCGCTGGTTGAAGTCGTGCCGGCGTGGCGCGGCAGCATCCCTACGCTCGAACGCAGCAACGGCCGCACCGAAGCCCGCAACTTCGCCGATGTCTACGCGCAGGTCACCGAAGTCGTCCTCGACGTGACGGTTGACGTGGGCGACAAGGTGCAGCGCGGCGCGCTGCTGGCCCGCATGAAGTCGGACGAGCAGTTGCTAAGCCTGCGCGCGACGCAGCTCGCGTTGCAGGAGGCTGAGCTGCTGCACACGAAGAATGAACTGGACCTCGCCAAACGCAAGTCGGAGCTTGAGCGCATCGAGCGCTACTTCGACCCCGCAAAGCCGGAGCAGGCCACGCTCTTCAGCAAAGAAGCATACGAAGCCGCAAAGCTGGAGTACGACAAGGCGCGCAACGCCGTGCAGACCAGCAGGCTGGCGCTTTCCAAGGCTGAGGGCGCGGTGGCGGCTACGGCGCTGACCGTGACACAGACCGACATGCTGGCGCCGATCACCGGATACATCACCGAGCGCAACGTGCGCGAGAACGAGATCGTCTCGAACGGTGCGCTGGCATTCCGCATAGCCGACTTTGACATCCTTGAGGTCAACCTCGACGTGGCCGAGGCGCGGCTTTCCGCGCTGCGCCCGCCCGAGCGTGTGCCCGGCATCGGCGTGCTTTCGCTGGGCGAAAAGGTGCGTATGGAAAGCGCGCAGGCTGTGCTGCTTAGCCCGACCGCGTTTCCGGGGGAGCGCTTTCTCGCCTACGTTGACCGCATCAACCCCACCGTGGACGAAGCGCGCGGCATGGTGGTTGTGGTCGTGCGTGTCATCCAGCCGGGCGACGTCGACGCGGACTTGCACGCCAACCTGCTGAACCAGTTCGACCGCGACTCGAAGCAGGCGGTGTTGAAGACGAGCGAGGCTGCGCGCGGGGGCCAGAACCTCGCGATGAAGCCCGGGATGTGGGTCAACGCGCTGATCGCGACCGAGTTCATCGAGAACGCGCTGCTGATCCCCGGCGCGGCGGTGGTCGGCGACGAGGAATTGATCTGGGTGGTGACGCCCGACAAGGACAACCCTGAAACCGGCGTCGCCAAGTCAGTAGACATCAGCGCGCGCCGCGGCGTCCAAAGCGAGGGCTCTATCGAGCTAAAGCCGCTCCCACGCCGAGAAGGCCGCGCGGGCGGCGACGAGGCCGCACCCAAGCGCGAAATGCCGGACGCGAAGGAAGGCTCGCTGATCGTGGTGCGAGGCCAGACGCTGCTGCGCGACGGCCAGCGTGTGCGAATCAAGGATATTTCGAGGTAACGCGGCCTAGGCGTTCATCGGGCCGAACCAGACGAACTCCACGCGCACGGTCCACAGCGCGGAATCTCGCGATCCACTGACCACTTCGATCTTGTCGGCTCGGCTATTGTTGCGGGTTGCGTCAATGACCTCGATGACCGCGTACTTGGACACTTCGTTCAACGACCCAGCCAGGAAATCATTCCACTCCTGGTACGTCACGTTCCGTAGCTCGACAATGCACCGGTACTCCTTGTACTTGTCCTTGCCGGTTCCCTTGTCTTTGCCTGTGCCGGCCGGCTTTGCCTCGTAGCGGTTGCGATCCAGGGCGGTTATGCCTAGCCCCTCGGCGACCCGCCGCAGCGTGTTGTGGGTCCTGTCGGTGGTTTCCTGATCCGGGGGCTCGATCAATCCAAGCTGAACTTTGTTGTAGTAGTCGCGAATGCTGGGCTCGAGCGCGCCGCCCACATCCTGGATCTTGCCGGCCAACGCCGAGTACTCCGTGGAGAGCTCGGTGCGCTTGTCTTCCATCATTTTGTAGCCAATCAGGCCGCCCGCGGCGAGCACGAAGCACACCACGATATACACGGTCATGGCTTTGCTGCCTTCTTGCTCCGCCATTACTTCTTGGCTCCTGACTTCTTCACCTTCTTGAGATCGGCCAGCTCGAACGACTGCCGTATGAGCTGCACCTTCTTGCCCGCCGGGTTGTCGATCGGGTTGCCGACGTTGTCCTGCCGCGGTCGGTCCTTGAACCACTTCTTGTTCGCGTCCGCCATCAACCGCAACTCCGCGAAAATGCGCTCGTCTTCCGTGTAGTCACGGTACGAGGCTGGCACGCCGAGCTTCTGCTTCTCTTCAGGCGTCTCACTGAGCGAGACGTAATACTCCAGCCGCAGAATGGACCCCGTAATCTGGAATTTCACCAGCGCGAAGTCGTAGCTTGGCACCGCGCGTTGAATGGTGCGCAGCACTTCGGCCATGATCTGGTCGGCTTCGTGCGGCCATTCGTAGTTGTCGTCGGTTTCGCCCTTCAGATAGTCGATGTGCTTACGCAGTGCCGCGTGCGTGCTGTGAATCTCCTGCGCCGGGTCTTCCGGGTTGGCTGGGTAGGCTGGGATCTTGAGGTCCTTCATGTCCGCTCGCGTATCCTTCAACTCGGTAGCGGTCTTAAACGCCCGGTCGTAGTAGTCCCTTGGGCCCGGCGCACCAACCCCGCCGTCGCGCAGGTCCGCGATGTGCTTCTCGTAGTTCCGCGCGTGCGTAAAGCTCATGAGAAACAGAATGCCCGCGAACAGCAGCGTCAACGTCGCCGTGAACGCCAGCGGCGTCTTCGCGTAATCGAACAGCGTGCCAGCCGCCAGGTCGCCGTAGCGGAAGTTAATCTGCGTGTAGTCGCGCCCCACGCCCTTCAGCGCCACGCCCGCGAGGTAGCTCATCTCGCCGAGATCGGGCAGGTTGACTTTGGCTTCACCGTCCTTGCCGACCGGGTTGACGCTTTCCAGCAGTTCAATCGCGCGCGCGTCGCGCAACTCAAGCTGCTCGCCAAGCTGCCCGGCAATATCGTCGCCCGCGGCACCCAGGCCTGAAACCACAAGCCGCTGCGGCTCCTGCTCAAGGTTGCTCATCAGCAGTGTGCGCTTGGCTTCGACGGCGACGCGGTTCAGGAACTTGTCCAGTTGCTCGCGGCTCATGTGCCGGATGCGGTCCGCCACCTCTTCTTCGCCGATGTTCACACTGTCCGATGCCGGCAGCGTTGCGCCTTCATCGCCCAGGAACTCGCGGGCGCGCACTTCGGCTTCTTCCTGTGCGGCGCGCGCGGCGCCTTTGACGCCGTCGGCAGCCACCGTGCCGCCGCTGGCGCCGGCCAGGTACGGGCTGACGAAAACGCGCGCGCTGGCGACCTTGCCCTCGTGCACTTCCGCGACCGTCGCGATGGTACCCGCGAAGTCCAGCCACAGGGTCGGCGGTGTGTCGGGCGCGAACTCGGGGTGCAGCATGCCCAGGTTCAGTGTGCCGGAGAGGTGGCTGTCGCCGCCCTCCACTACAAGCCCCGCCTCTTCCAGCGCGATGATGCGCGAGCGGACGTAGTCTTTGTCGGCTGCGTGAACCAGCAGGTGCGCGCCTTCGGGATCAGCGCGCAGGATGTTGTACCCGAGCGTCATCTCTTCGATCGGCACGTTCGGGATCACGCCTTCGACCTGGAACTGCAGCACGCGGTCGATCTGGCGCCGGTCGGAGAACGCGAGGTGGATGTCGCGATAGCGCATCCCCTCCGGCCCGACCAGCAGGTACAGCTTGCCGCCGCCGATCTTGTTTTCCTTCAGGAAGGTCTCGACCGCGGTGTTCAGGTGACCCTGCTTGTCGGCAATGGGCGTACCGTCTTCGTTGCGGCCCTCGGGCAGCGCGCCGACCAGCACGCGCTTGATGCGCGGCTTGCGAGCGCTGCCGGTCATCTCAATCGCGGTGATGCGCGGGTACTCGATGTAAACGGCTGTCGGCAAGTCGTTTCCTCCGGGCGCAATGTCCCTGTGTTGATACGGACGGGCAAGGGGGAAGGTTGGGTTTAAAGAGAGGCCAGGGGTTAGAGATCAGAGGTCAGGGTCCTGCCAGGGCTACTCTCTGACCTTTAGCCTCTGATGGCATGTGCAACTTCCCCGCGTTATGCTGGACAACTCAGTTCAGGCATTTCCATGAGTGAACGAACCATCCTTGACCAGTTGAAGTACGAAGATCTTCGCGTCGTGCTGGTCAGCGCTGTCCTTCCCATCGATGAGCCGTTCGGCGACGACCCGCTGGATGAGCTTGAATCACTGGCGGAAACCGCCGGCATGATCGTCGTTGGCAAGGCCTACCAGAAGATCGAGAAGATCAACCCGCGCACCTACATCGGCCGCGGCAAGGTGACCGAGGTCGCCGCCATGGTCAAAGAGCACAATGCAGCCGCCGTCGTGTTCGACAACGAGCTGCGGCCCAACCAGGCGCGCGAGCTTGAAGAGGAAATCAAGGTCACGATCTTCGACCGCACCGAGCTGATCCTCGCCATCTTCAGCCAGCACATCCGCACCCGGCAAGCCAAGGTGCAGGTGCAACTCGCGCGCGCCGAGTACGAAATGCCACGGCTGCGCAACCTGTGGACGCACTTGGAAAGGCAGCGCGGTGGCCTGGGCGCGGTAGGCGGCGCCGGTGAGCGCCAGATCGAAACCGACCGCCGGTTGCTGCGCGACCGCATCTCGAAGCTGAAGGACGAGCTGAAGGACATCAACCGCCGCCGCCACGTTGAAGTTGAGCGCCGGTCAGAGCTGTTCCAGGTCGCGATTGTCGGGTACACCAACGCGGGCAAAAGCACGCTGATGAACTCGCTGACCAACGAGGGCGTGCTGGCTGAAGACAAGCTGTTCGCCACGCTGGACACCCGCACCTGCGTCTGGAAGCTGCCCGACCACAGGGTGCTGCTGAGCGACACTGTAGGGTTCATCCGCAACCTGCCGCACAGGCTGGTCGCCAGCTTTCAAGCCACGCTGGAAGAAGTGCTGCAAGCCGACCTGCTGCTGCACATCGTGGACGCCAGCCACACCAGCGCCGTCGAGATGGTGGAGGCGGTCAACGGCGTGCTGAAAGAGATCGGCGCGGGCGACAAGCGCACGCTGATGGTGTTCAACAAGATCGACCGCGTGCGCGAAGCCCCGCAACTCAATCATCTGCACATGATGTTCCCCGAGTACGTGGACGTCTCAGCGAGGTCCGGCGTGGGGCTGGAAGAGCTGACGCGCCGCGTGCAGGCCGTGGTGGAAGAGCGCGAGACCGCGGTAGACTGGACCTTCAGCGCAGGCAACGGCCGCCTGCTCGCCTACTTGCAACAGCACGGCAAGATCCTCGACATCGCCTACGAAGAAGACGACGTACACGTAAAGGCACTGATCGAGCCCCGCTACTACGGCCAGGCGCTCGCCCTGCGGGACGCTTAGCTGAGCCTTCCAATCGCCAGGCAGAGCCTTACGATTTGGTACAGGAGCCCTCCCATGGACGACCTAGAATTCGATGGCGTCAGCGTGCACGGCAACAAGCTGACGATTGAACTGTCGGACGAGGACGCAATTCCGGCGGCCCTGGAAAAGATGCCCGCGGAAGAGCGCGCCAAATTGGCGAAGCTTGTCTTTGCTCTTTTGAGAGACGCCACCAAAGGATGGAGCGGCAACGACGCCGGTGCAGGCTCTGAGGAAAACCTCCCCGAGCCGAAGACAGAACTCGGCCGCGAACTGAGAGAGGCGCGGCGCGCATACCGCGAGGCTGGCCGGGACTTTCGAACCCGCGAGGAACTTGACCGCCTTTACGACGAGCTGCGGGGGCGCAGTTAATGCCGCCTGCAGTGCTAACCTTTATCGACTCCTGTCTGCTAATCGAAGCCGCCACCGGCGACACGGCATTGGCTGAGAAGGCGCTGAAGATCCTTGACGATCCGAATCGGACGTTCGCATCCAGCGGGTTTGTCAGGCTTGAGGTGACGCCAGGCCCCACCTTTCACGGCATCGAAGCCGAACGTCGTTCCTACGAATCCTTCTTCAAACGAGTCTCGGCTTGGGCGACCTGCGATGACCAGCTCATTCAGCAGGCGCTGACGATTGCAACCTCGGACGGCGTGCTTGGCGCCATGGATGCGTTGCACGTGGCAGCCGCCGCACAGCTTGGTTGCGCAGAGCTATGGACCGCTGAAAAGCCGGGCAAGCCGCTGCTGCGGGCCAAGTCGGTCAATGTGTTGACCATCCGTTAAGTCCTGCTCCAAAACGCGCGCCCGGTTGCAACTGCATCGCTGTGGCCGAATGGGTATGTTCGGGGCAGGAGGCGACCATGTACTACGGGTGGATTCATCCTTACTACGGTGCGCATGTCAGTTCGGCCGCTGCGGAGTCAGCGGCTACGGATGCCGCTTCAGCTGCGCGGTCTGCGCGCAGCATGTCGGAGCGTGTGGGCGATGCGCTGGACCGGCAGGCTTTGATCATCCGGACGATCCTTACCTTCTGCGAGAGGAAGGGGTTGTTCAAAGAGGATGAGTTCCGGGAACTCATGAACGAGATCGACCTTTCGGACGGGCATCTGGACGGCAAGTACCGACCGCAGCACGGCCCGCAGACCTGTCCCAGTTGCGGCAAGACCAATGGCAAGCGCGCGGTCTCCTGCATGTACTGCGGCACGCAGTTGGATGAGCGGCCGGTGATGTGATGCGTATGAAAGCCCACGACGGAAGTCATAGGTTTCTACACAACTATGGTCTTGTGTTGGGGGGTCGTGGGTCGGGCGG
>CAZNBU010000075.1:0-11553 GCA_964571035.1 uncultured Planctomycetaceae bacterium
GCGACAGGCCCATCGCTTTGGCTGATTCCGCAAGGCGGCGCGGCTCGTCAGGATCGGGCGGCGCCGGGGGACGACCACTGGCGACGCTGCAGAACTTGCAGGCGCGCGTGCACACGTCGCCCAGAATCATGAAGGTCGCGGTGCCGTGCGCGAAGCACTGCGCCTTGTTCGGGCAGTTTGCTTCTTCGCACACGGTGTGCAGCCGCTGCTCATGCAGCAGCGTCTCGAGCGGTTTTTGACCGCGCGTTCGAGGAAGCGGGCGCTTCAACCAGGGTGGAAGGCGCCGCGGTTGTACGGTGTTCTGCACGTGGCGAATATAGCTGTAGCGCCGCTCGTTCCCAACGGGCTGCGTCAGAGTTTGCAAGAGCGGCTGGAGGTCCTATGCTCAATTCTCACCCACCAGTGGAGGTCCCCATGGAGCTGAAAGAACGGCTACAGGCCCTCGCGACGCAGGAGTCGCAGTATCCCCATTACCTTTCGGTCTATCTGCGCTGTCGCGAAGGCGGGCACGACCGGCGCAAGGAGAACTTGATCTTTATCAAGAACCGCGCCGCGGAACTTGAGCGCGTACTGAACGGCGACAAGAAGGGCGCGGAGTTCCTGCGCGCCGGCGTAGCCGCCGTCGAGTTGATCCGCAGCCAGGACCTGAGCCCAAGCGTGATCGGGTTGGCCCTGTTCCTGCAAGGCGACAAGGTTGTCGAGCGCTTCGAGACCTCCATGCCGTTTGAAGACCAGGTGGCGTACCGGCGCTACCCGGCGATCAGCCAGCTTGCGTTCATTGGCGAAGAGTTTGAGCCGTACGCCGTGGTTCACATCGACAGCCGCAGCGCGCGGATTTTCGAGATCGCGCTGGGTGAGCTGGTGGACAGCAACGACATCCGCAACGAAGTGCACCGCCGCATTCACCGGGGCGGGTGGTCGCAGATGCGCTTTCAACGCAGCATCGAGGGCGAGAAGCACGCCCACATCCAGGAGGTCGCCGACGCGCTGGCAGACCTCGTTTCGCGGTATCGCTACAAGCGGATTGTGCTGTTCGGCTCAGACAAGGCGCGCAGCATCCTGCAAGGGTGCATGACGCCCGATGTGCGCCGCCGCGTCATCGACGGCGAGCGCGTCGATTCACGCACGCCCGACCACGAGCTGTTGCAGACCGCTGTGGACTACTTCCGCCATGCCGAAACCGAAGAAGAGTCGTCCAAGATGGACCGCGTGCTGCGCGAGATCCACAGCAGCACCATGGGCGTCAGCGGGCTTGAAGACACGCTGATCTACCTTGCGCGCGGCCAGGCGTATGAGGTGATGCTGCCCGCAGACCTGAAGCAGCAGGGCGCGCAATGCAACAGTTGCGGCATGATTTTCAAGCAGGCGACCAAAACCTGCCACGCCTGCGAAAGCGCGGACATCGTCGGGGTAGACCTGAAGGAGGTCGTGACCCGCACAGCCATGAAGTACGGCACCCGCATAGAGTTCGTAAAGAACGGCGATTTCAAGGGCAAGCTGGGCGGCGCGGCGGCGCTGTTGCGATCGCCCAGGATGAGCTAGCAACAGAGCCGCGACCGCAAGGGAGCGGGCCGCTCTGTGAATCGTTCTTCAGTTCAACGATATGAATGGAGTGCCAGCTTCGTTGGCGCCGCCCTGGCGGCGCCAAGACTGTAGCCTTGGGTGACAAGCCCGACGAAGTCGGGCGAGGAACCCAAGGTAAACCGGCAAAGGACTGCAAGCCCGCGGAGCGGGCGTCCGAGCCGCGCAGTTGCGGGCTACTCAAGGTACGCTGGATCGTACTTGACGCCATGAGCGTCCAGTAGGCTCCTCAACTCGTCAATGAAGGAGTGGCCTCGATGATGCTGCTCTTGATTGAGGATGTACTTCTCGACGGTCGGTACCGCGGATTGGCTCACCGTGAACGCTGAGTAGCCCCGTTGCCATTCGAACGGAAGTTCGAACCGGGATAGCTCGCGCATCCACTTACTTGAACCCGCTTTCACATCGCGCATGAAGTCGGATAGCGCGATCGTCGGCGGCACAGACGTCAGCATGTGAATGTGGTCGGAGATGCCCCCAATCAACAACGCAGTGCCACCTAGCCGGCGCACGATCCCACCCATGTAAGCGTGAAGATTCGGTTGCGTTGACGGTGTGATGAGGTTTCGGCGGTCTTTCGTGGAAAACACGATGTGATACAGGAGCTTGGTGTAGGTCTGCGCCATACACTTCCCTTCGGGTAGGCCGCCCGCTTCGCGGGCTTGTTGCCGGGGTCGCCGGTTCCTGGGGTTCCTCACGCCGTTGGCGCTCGTCACCCCAGGCTACAATCGTTGCGCCGCCAAGGCGGCGCAAAGCATCCGCGTACCAATGCTGGCGATTCGGCCGCTCCCTTGCGGTCGCGGCTCTGTTGCTACTCCGCGTCGCCGATCAGCGACTGCACCTGCTTGAACTTTTCTTGCAGCTGATTGGCGTCTTGCGCCTCCATGTTCAGGCGCACGACGGCCTCGGTGTTGCTGGCGCGCAGGTTGAACCACCATTCCGGGTACTCGACCGTGACGCCATCCAGGTGGTCGATCTGCGCGTCCTTGAACGTCTCTTCGACCTTCTTGAACACGCCCTCTTTGTCTTCCACGCGAAAGTTGATTTCGCCGCTTTGTGCGTACTTGCGAAACGGCTTGATCAGCTCGCTCAGCGCCGCGCCGGTGATGCCCAGCGCGTTCAGCACTTCCACCACCACGATGATTGCGCTGTCGGCGTACCAGTTGTCCTTGAAGTAGTAGTGCCCAGCCAACTCGCCGCCGAACACGCACCCGATCTTGCGCATCGTGGCCTTCATGAAGCTGTGGCCGACGCGTTCGCGCACGGCGCGGCCGCCCGCGGCCTGCACGGTCTCGGCGACGATGCGGCTGCTGCGCAGGTCGTACAGGATTGCCGCACCCTTGTGGCGCTTGAGCATCTCGCCCGCGATCAGTGCGGTTACGATGTCCTGGCCCACGGGCGCGCCGGTTTCGTCCACCAGCACCGCCCGGTCGGCGTCGCCGTCGAACGCGATCCCGAGCGCGCACCCGCGCGACTTCACCAGCTCGCACAGCGGTTTCAGGTTCTCGAGCTTGCTGGGGTTGGCTTCGTGGTTCGGGAAGCTGCCGTCGAACTCGCCGTTGATCACGTGTAGCTCAAGACCCAGCGAACGCAGAAACCCAATGTAGAGCCCGCCCATGCCGTTGGCCGTGTCCACGGCGACCTTCAGCTTGTCGGGCGTGCGCTTAACGAAGCGGCGCACGTGCTGCATGTACCCGTCGAACACGCCGGGGTTCACGCCCAGCGGCGCAGCCACCGGGTCCGCCCCTTTGGCGTGCAGCAACTCGACCGTTGGCCGGTTCTGCCATGCGTGCGGTGCAGCCGGTGCGGCGGCTGCCATCTCCTCAATTTCGCTGAGCCCTGTGTTGCCGGCAATCGGTACGGCTTCGGCGCGGCAGAACTTGATGCCGTTGTAGCGCGCCGGGTTGTGGCTGGCGGTGATCATGGCGCCGCCGTGGTTTGCGGGATTGTTGGCGACCGCCCAGTACAGCATGGGCGTACTGCACGGGCCGATGAACTGTGTTTCGGCGCCGCCGGTGGCCAGCCCGTCCATGAAGGCGGCGGCCAGCTCCGGCCCTGTGGGCCGCGCGTCGAGGCCGACCACCACGCGTGGGCCGGGATTGTCCTCGCTCAGATGCTTGGCGAAGGCGTGGCCGATGCTGAAGGCGACCGGCGGGTTCAACTGGTCCGGCACCACTCCACGCACGTCGTAGGCTTTGAAGAGCCCCATTCATTCCTCCCACAGGAGCGGGCAGTCTATGACCATGCAACGGCAAAGCCACAGATGCTTTACATCCGGTGCGTGATGGGCAATATCCGGGCGACGAGGACGCACATGCCTACCGACATCCGTGGACGAGACTTCCTGCACCTGGCTGATTTCGAAATCGCCGAGATCAACGACATTCTCGACCTCGCCTCTGAAATGAAGCGCGAGCAGCGACACTGGAGCCTCAAGGGGCGCACGGTGATCATGCTGTTTTTCAATAGCAGCCTTCGCACGCGCACCAGCTTCGAGATTGGCACGGAGCAGCTCGATGCCCATCCGGTCGTGCTCAATATCGGACAGGACGCGTGGAACCTGGAGTGGCGCGAAGGCATCGTCATGGAAGGCGACAGCCCCGAGCACATCAAGGACGCGGCCAAGGTGCTCTCGCGCTACGGCGACGTGCTGGCGGTGCGCAGCTTCCCGCCGATGAAGAACTACGAACAGGACAAGACCGATCCGATTCTCACCAGCTTCGCCAAGTACGCCAGCCTGCCGCTGATTAACCTCGAAAGCGCGGTCGAGCACCCCTGCCAGGGGCTGGCCGACCTGATGACGCTGCGCGAAATCTTCAATCAGAACACGCGCCGCAAGAAGGTAGTGCTTACCTGGGCGCCGCACATCAAACCGCTGCCGCTGGCGGTGCCGCACAGCTTTCTGCTGGCGGGCGCGATCGGCGGTTGCGACGTGACGGTGGCGCACCCGCCCAAGTTCGACCTCGCGCCCGAGGTGATGGAGCAGGCAAAGCAGATCGCCGGCAAGTCGGGCGGCAGCGTAAAGGTGACGCACAACCAGGAAGAGGCGTTCAAGGGCGCCGAGGTGATCTACGCCAAGAGCTGGCTGTCACGCGAGTACTACGGCAACCAGGCCGAGGAGTTCGCGTACCGCAAGACGCTGCCGTCGTGGACGGTTACCGAAGAAAAGATGGGCCTGACCAACCGCGCCAAGTTCATGCACTGCCTGCCGATCCGCCGCAACGTGGTGGCAACCGACGGCGTGCTGGACGACGACGACTGCGTGATCTACCAGCAAGCCGAAAACCGCCTGCACGCCCAGAAGGCGCTGCTTGTAAAGCTGCTCGGCGAAGCATAGGGGACTGCGGTTCGGGGACCGTCCCCGAAGTTGGGGACTGTCCCCGCACCTGGGCGCATCAACAAGATTGCATTGAAGTTAGCGCGCGCGTAGCACCTGCGTGTAGTTGCTTCGCGGCGGTGCACATCTATGCCCCCGCACTCTCGCAACCAGATACGGGGACAGTCCCTCGGCTCCGCCGGGGACAGTCCCCTAGGCGCGCTCGATGAAGACGGGGCACTTGGCGCGGCGCACGACTTTGTCGGCGACGCTGCCGATCAGCAGGCGCCCCAGGCCGGTGCGGCCGTGCGAGCCCATCACGATCAGGTCGCACCCGTGGGTTTCGGCGAACGAGCAGATCTGCTTGCCCGGCTCGCCGCGTTTCACGGCGCCAGTGGTCTCAAAGTTCTGCAGCAGGTCGGGCGGGAGTTGCTTCTGCATCTCGTCCAGCGCGTGGCGGCGCAGCTCTTCAAGAATCAGCTTGCGTTCCTCGTCTACGTGCGTGCTGATCAGCGTGTCGTCAACGATGTGCAGCACGTACAGCTCGGCGTCGAAGTCTTCGGTCAGCGCGATTGCGCGGTGCAGCGCCTTGGTGGCTGTCTCGGAAAAGTCGGTCGGAAACAGGATGCGGTTGATCGGCTTGCGCTTTGCCTTGGGGTTCTTGACCTTGCCCTTGGGCGCCTTGGTCACCAGCACCGGGCATGAGGCCTCGTGCAGCACGCGGTCCGCCACGCTGCCCAGGATATACCTTGCCACCGCGCCGTGGCCGTGCGTGCCGACCACGATCATGTCGGCATTGTGCCGCTTGGCGTGCTCCACGATCTCGCTGGCGGGGTGGCCGGAAAGGATGTAGCGGCTGACCTTCAGCTTCTCAGCCGACTTCGGCAGCTTCACGCGGTTGAGCGCGTCCTCGGCGCTCGCCACCAGTTCTTTGGAAAGCGATGCAAACGGGTACCCGGCGTACGCGTAGACGGTGGCATCCACCGCGTTCACCAGGTCGAGCGTGGCGTTGTAGTAGGCGGCGATCTCGGCGCCCAGGTCCACGGCGGTCTGCGCGGTTGCGCTGAAATCGGTCGGCACGACGATTCGTTTGAATTTGCTGATCATGGCCCAGCCTCACGTTCCTGCGCGAACTCTACTCGCGGCGCGGGCGCTTACAACCTTTCCGGCGGTGCGGGGGGTGCTAGCATCGCGGCATGCGATTGGGCCTGCTGGCGCTTGTGCTGGGTTCGTGCCTGCTCTGCGGATGCGTGGAGCGGCGCCTGTACATCTACTCCGACCCGCCGGGGGCGGACGTCTATATCGACGGCGAGTTCGTGGGCCAGACACGTCCGGAAGACCACAAGGACGGCCCGTTCTTCGTCAACTTCATCTACTACGGCAAGCGCGACTACACGCTGCGCAAACCCGGGTACGCGACCAAAAGCGGCAGCGTTCAGCTTGAAACGCCGTGGTACGAGTATCCGCCGATCGACTTCTTCGCGGAAGTGCTGACGCCCTGGAAGATCGTGGATTCGCACGAGATCCGCGAGACCATGCAGAAAGCGGAACCCGCGGACATTGAACAGTTGCTGCGCAACGCCGAAGCCTACCGCGACGCCGCGCGGCCTGAAGACAGCTACAGGCTGGTGCAGGCGCGCGTAGACACGCAGATGCCCAAGCCCGCCCAAGGCGAAAACGACCGCGATAACGAATGACGCTTTCGCACCAACCGTTCGAGCGATTCCGCGGCAAGCGCGGCCTGGTGATGGGGCTGGGCGTCTTCGGCGGCGGCACCGAAAGCGCGAAGTTCCTGGCGGGGTTGTGCAGCAGCGTGGTCGTGACGGACCTGCGCGGCGAAAACGTGCTGGCAGACAGCGTCAAAGAACTGCAAGGACTGCCGATCGAGTTTCGTCTGGGCGAGCACCGCGAAGACGACTTCCGCAACGCGCAGGTGGTGATCCACTCGCCGGCTGTGCGCCCCGACAACAAGTACCTGCAACTCGCGCGCGAAGCCGGCGCCGAAGTCACGATGGAGATGAGCCTTTTTGTCGAGGCCTGCCCGGCGCGCACCATCGGCATTACCGGCAGCAACGGCAAGACCACGAGCGCGCTGCTGTGCTACGAAATGCTGTGCGAGGTGTTTGAGCGCGCGCAACCTGAGCTTAAGGGCAAGTGGACCGACGAGCCCGCGACGGCAAAGGGCACAGTCCGGCGCATGCCCGGCGTCGAGACGCAGACCGGCAAGGTGTGGCTTGGCGGCAACTGCGGGCAGCCGCTGCTGAATCGCGTCGACGACATCAGCGCGGACGACGTCGTGGTGCTTGAGCTGAGCAGCTTTCAGTTGCAGGACTGGCACCGCGTGCAGCGCTCGTGCGACATCGCGCTGATCACCAACATCACGCCGAACCACCTCGACTGGCACACCGGCATGGACGAATACATCCACGCCAAGTGTGCCGTCTTCGAATATCAGCCGGAGCGTCGCCGCACCGTCATCCTGAACCTGGATGACCAGCGCTGCCGCAACCTGCTGGAGCTGCACCCGCGGCTGCAATCCGACCGCCGGGACGCCTGGAAAGCGCCCATGCTCGCGCCGGTGCCGACCGACGGCAAGCCGTTCGCCAAGGGCAAGACCGGCCCGCAGATCGTCAACCTCGCGATGGCGATGGGGCAGGACGAAACCGAAGAGCCACAGGACGCCATCATCGGGTACAGCGTGGATGCCAGGGCGCAGCGCGGCAGCAGCGTCGCGCCGGCGCTGACGCGCTTCGTGTTTGCGGGTGGGCGCTTCGAGATGTCGGACGGCAAGCAGGTCGAAGCCGATCCCGCCACCCTGACCGAGTGGCGCCGTGGGTTCGCCTTTGTGGGCGCGTTGCAGCGCGAGCGCCTGCGCCTGCCCGGCACGTTCAACTGGTCCAACGCAGCCGCCGCGTTCGCCGCGGCCTCCAGCGCGCTGCCGGATTTCCGCATGGCGCCGATGCTGGGGCGCACGCTGGATCGCTTTCGCGGGGTGGAGCACCGGCTTGAATTCTGCGGCGAGGTCAACGGCGCGCGCTGCTACAACGACAGCATTGCGACCACGCCCGAAAGCACGATTGCCGCGCTGAGCGCCTTCGAAACCGGCGTGCACCTGCTGCTGGGCGGCTCCGACAAGGGGCTCAGCTACGACGCGCTGGCGCAGGCGCTCGCGCAGCACCCGGGCATCAGCGGCATCTACCTGCAAGGCGCCAACGCCGCGGCGATCAAGGCCGCCATCGGCGAGGTGCCCGTGCACGAGTTTGCGGGATTCGACGCAGCGTGCGAAGCCGCGTTTGCGAAACTTCAACCCGGCGACGCGTTTCTCATGTCGCCCGCCAGCGCGAGCTTCTATGAGTTCGCCAAGGGGCAGCGCTTTACAAACTTTGAACACCGTGGACGGCACTTCAAGGCGCTAGTAAAAGCTCGGACATCCTGAAGGCAAACCCAACGTATGGCCACCAAGGTCCTAGCACCGCATTACCTGCGGCTTGAACGCGAAATCGCGCGCGACGAGGGCGTGGTATGGCGTGCGCTGACCGACTTGCACGAGCTTCGGGCGTGGTGGGGGATGCCTGTGGTAGAGCTGTTCCCCGGCATCGGTGGGTACTTCGACATCCAGTACGTCGGCCGCAACCGCATCGACCGCTTCATCTACACCGACTGGCAGGTGAACTGGAAGGTCGGCGGGATCTGGCACTACAATTGGGTGGACGGCCGCGTGAACGAAACCACCAGCATCAAGGTGATCGACGGCGGCGTGCGCGTAAGCATTGAGCAGGGCGGGTTTGAAAGCTTCGGCACCGACGCCACGCGCATCTTCGGGTATCACAAGATCGAAACCGCCGGGCGGCTGGAGCGCCTGCAAAGCTGGTGCGAGAAGGGCCTGCCGGCGAACATGGCGCAGATGCCGGCTTATTAGAGCGGCCTCAATGTTGGTTTGCAGCGTTGGCGGACCAGGGCAGTCTGGGTCAGGTCCGAGCTTGGAGGCGGGAGGCGGGAGCAACTGCTCTGGCTGATTCCAGGGGGCGCAGTTGCTCCCGCCTAACGGCTCCTGGCCTGCTTCGATGGGAGTGTGTGCTGCGAATCGCGCTGCAAGCGATCCTAGGAGCTGACGTGGACCCTACTTGGCCTTGTCCTCTTCCAGGCCTTCGCCCAGTTCGCGGGCGATTTCGCGGTCCAGCTCTTCGCGGGTCATCTTCTTTCGCTCGTCGGTGGAGATCCCGATCATCTGGTCGATCTCTTCGTCCGTGACGAGCTGCTCGCCGGTGCTGCTGTCCTGCTCGAACAGGCTGTCCTTGGTCATGTCCAGAAACAGGTCCATGCGCTGGCCCATAGTTTCGGCCTGCATCATGGCGTTTTCGAAGTTGCGCTGCGTGTTTTCGAGGTCGGTGGTCTTGTAGACCTCGTTGATGCTCTTGCTGACTACGCCCATGCTCTCGGCGAACACCGCGTAGCTTTCCGCCTGGTTTTTCATCTGGTAGGCGGCTTCGATGGTGAGCATCTGCCGCTCCAGCATGCGGCGCTGGGCAGTGGTGGCTTTTAGCGACTTGCGGATGAACGCAAGCTGGTCGCCGGCGCCGATGCGCGAGGCGCGGCGGGCCTTTTCAAGCCACTCCTCTTCGCTTTTGCCCAGCTCGCGGATCTGGCGCTTCATGCGCTGGATGCCCTTCTTGATCTCCATGTCGCGGGCGATCCGGCGCTCTTCTTTGGATTTGAAGATTCCCATGGGGGCAATGATCAATGATCAATGGTCAATGTTCAATGGGCTAGGGGACTGTCCCCCGCGCGGCAGTTTGCGCGGAGGGACTGTCCCCGCATCTGGAACCACCCCAGCAGCTCCATAGTTGGCAATCGAGGCGCCGCAATTGCAGCTAATCCACCAAGTGGTAGTTCGCTTCGCCCTCAGCCACACGCTTCTGCGTTCTTGCCGTCATGCGCGCGGCTTTGCGGATCACGGCTTCTATGAACGGCCGCCGCTCACGCAGCCTTTGCCCGAAGTACGCACGTGCGAAGCGGGCCTTGTCGGTGGCGGTCACCTGCGACGGCGCTGAATGCAACAACGCTCCGACGTCCTTTACGCGCCAGCGGCGGGTGACGCGGCGGCGGATATCGGCGCGGTTCAGGTCGGTGACGTACAGGCGGTCGTCGTCGCCCACGCGGATGTGGACCAGGTAAAAGTCGCGGTGGTTCACGCCTCCGTCGTGCATCGCGCGCAGCAGGCGCCCCAGCTCGCGTGCGAAGTGCTGGCGGCGCGCGGGCGGCAGCGGCTGTTCGCGGATCACGCGTTGCAGGCTGATCTCGGCGGGCAACCCCACGGTGACCAGCGCAGCGCGCAGCACCCGGCGGCCGTCACGCTCTTCAAGGCATGCCGCCGGTTGAGGCGCGGGCACGCCAATCCGCGCAAGCCGGCGCAGCACCGACCACTCCCGTGCCGCGGGCGACGAGAACGACCGCGCGAACAACCCGGACCAGAACGAGGCTGCATCAGGCTGCGTGTAGCGTTTGACGTAGAACGTGGCGCCGGTGGAGGTGTCAAGCCGATAGGTCTGCCGCTGCTGTAGACGTGCTTTCACCACCTGGAAGTCGTCGCGCGAGAAGATGGCGTCGAGCGAAGCAAGACCGGCAGCCTCAACTTCGGCTCGAAGGGCATCGTCGACCAGTGTTCTAAAGTCGCTCATGGAATTCGTGGCGTGCGCTTCCAGCGCATGAGTTGAGTCGGCATCCGGTCGATTGAAACACGCGCTGGAGGCGCATGCTACTCATCGCCTGGAAGGCGATGCCACTCAATCGTCCTCCGCGCTCCAGGCGCGGTAGCGCTGCATATCGACGGGGCTGGTGGTGGGGCGGATGTACCCGGCTGCGCGCTTGAAATCTTCGCTGGTGAGTTCGCGAATCTTCACCTGATAGTCGCGCGTTGCCTTCAGCCCCTTGTCCACGATGTCCGGCAGGTCGGCGTTCAGCTCGCCCAGCATCTGGCTTGTGGCCTGCTTGCAGAGGCGCTCGATCTCGCGCCCGGAGTACCCGTCGGTGATCTGCACCAGCTCTTCGAACACATCGTCGCTGACCTGGTAGCCCTTGCGCTCAAGATGGATGCCGAGGATCGCGCGGCGTGATTCGTTGTCCGGCAAGGGAATCAGGATCTGCTTCTCAAAGCGCGAGATGACAGCCGCATCGATGTCCCACGGCCGGTTGGTCGCGGCGATCGTCAGCACAAAGATGTCGCTGCGGCCTTTCTCCGACAACCCGTCCATTTCAGCCAGGATGGTCGAGAGAATGCGGCGCTCGGCGCCAGTCTGCTCGCCGGAGTCGCGGCTTGTGGTCAGGCTTTCAAACTCGTCCAGAAAGACCACGCTGGGGCTGTTGTCGCGCGCGGCGCCGTAGATCTCGCTGATGATCTTGCTGCTTTCGCCGAAGTACTTGCTGAGCACGCTGCTGACCTTGACGTTGAAAAACAACGCCTGGCCTTCAGTCGTAACTTTCAGGCTGTTGCTCGTAGCCGCCGCCAGCAGCGTCTTGCCCGTGCCGGGAGGGCCGTAGAACAGGATGTTCCGGAACGTGGCAATCTTCACTTCGGTGGGGGGCTTGGCCAGCGACAGGCCGAGCGTGTACTTGATGTCGCGCTTGGTTTCGTCCAGCCCGCCGATGTCGTCCCAGGT
>CAZNBU010000076.1:0-11496 GCA_964571035.1 uncultured Planctomycetaceae bacterium
CTGCTGCCCGACCTGCTGCCGTACTTCGCCATGCTGGCGGCAAGCTGGGTGGGCCAGTGGCGCATGGATCGCACCGTGCGCGGCACCGACATGCGGCCGCTGCGCTATGCCGGGTTTCAGGTGCGCGCGAACCTGATGACGATCGCGCCGCTGCTGCTGATCTACACCGCCTACTGGGCGGTGATCGAGTACGTGCCCTCCGTCGGCGACCTGCAAGCCAGCTTTCACTACCTCGGTTTTGCGGTGCAGATCGGGCTCGTGGTCGCGATCAGCGCGTTCGTGCCGGTGGTAATCCGCCTGGTACTGCCCGGCGGGCCGCTGCCGGAGGGGCGCTTGCGCCGACGGCTGGAGACCTTTACGCGCGACCGCGGGCTGCGGGTCAGCCAGATTCTGGTGTGGCGCACCGGCTCGCGCATGTTTGCCACGGCGTTCGTGATCGGGCTGGTAAGCCCGTTTCGATACGTGTTCATCACCGACGCGCTGCTGAAGCGGCTGACCGAGGACGAGATTCTTGCCGTGTTCGCCCACGAGATGGGGCACGTGAAACACCGGCACCTGTGGTGGCTGCTGGCGTTTCTCATCTCGTTCGCGCTGGTGATGCTGGGCCTCACCGACGGGTTGCGGGCGCTGACCGGCACCACCGACTACCAGTACATCGCGCTGGCGTTGGCACTGGCGTACGGGTACTTCGCGTTCGGGTACGTCTCGCGGCGCTTTGAGCGGCAAGCCGACGCGTTTGCCGCCAAGCACACCAGCCCCGAGCTGCTGGCGGGCGTGTTCCTGAAGCTGGGCCAGTCCAATCCCGCGGCGATGAAAAAGGACGGGTGGCGGCACTTTTCACTCGAGCGCCGCGTGCGCGAGCTGGTGGTGGTGCGCTCAAACCCCGAGATCAAACGCGTCTTTCGCGGTGAGCTGGTGCGCGGCCTGGCGCTCGCCTTCGGCGCCGTCGGTATCGCCGCGCTGCTGCTGATCCAGCCGGTGCGCGACGACGTTGTCATCGGCCTCGCCACCTACAGCCTTGTGCAGCTTGACCGCGCCCACGCTTCGAGCGCCGGCAACTCGCGCATCCAGACACTGCGCGAGCGCACACTGAACCGCGCGGCAGCAATGGGCCGGCTGAGCGACGAGTATGAGCGCCACGCCCGCTGGTACGAGGGGATTGTCGCGGGGTTGTCCGGCGAAGAGACCGCGGTGTTCGATGAGTTGATTGCTTCCACCGAAGCGGAACTCGGCCGCACCACCGACGAGCAGAAGCGTCTTGAGCTGGAGCACGACGTGAAGGTGCTGCGCGCCAGCAAGCCAAGCCTACAGCGCGCCCGCGAACGCGGCACATCCTTCTTCGATGAGCTGGACAAGGAACTGCGCGGGCGCTAAGCCGCCGCGCTTTCTTCGCCTTCTTTGCGGCGTGCGAGCGAGCGATGGTTGTCGGCCAGTCGCTTTTCGCCCTTCACTACCTCGGCGTTCACCGTGTAGCGGCGGTTGTCCTTGATGGACGGCAGCTCGAACTGCGTGTCGAGCATGATCCGCTCCACAATTCCGCGCAGACCGCGGGCGCCGCTCTGGCGCTTGATTGCGTGGCGCGCGATCTCGACCAGGCCGTCCTGCGTGAATTCCAGCTCATGCCCCTGCATCCGGAACAGCTTCTGGAACTGCTTGCTGATGGCGTTGCGCGGCTCGGTCAGCACGTTGATCAGCGCTTCTTCGTCAAGCTCGTCCAGCGCGCTCACCACCGGCAGGCGCCCGACAAACTCCGGGATCATCCCGAACTTCACCAGGTCGTCCGGCTCAACCTGCGCGCGCAGCCGGTTGCGCTCTTCCACCTCGGGCAGGCCGGTCGGCAGCGCCAGCGCACGCTTCTCGTCGGGGTCGCGGCGCGCGTTGATCCGCATCGTCGTGCGGCCAAGCCGCGCGCGAATCGCGTCTTCGATGCCCACGAACGCGCCGCCCACGATGAACAGCACGTTCTCGGTGTTGAATTGAATGTACGGCTGCTCCGGGTGCTTGCGCCCGCCCTGCGGCGGCACGTTGGCGACAGTGCCCTCGAGCATTTTCAGCAATGACTGCTGCACGCCCTGGCCGCTTACGTCGCGGGTGATGCTGACGTTGTTGCTGGTGCTGTGGATCTTGTCGATCTCGTCGACAAAGATGATGCCCATCTCGGCGCGGCCAAGGTCAAAGTCGGCAGCCTGCAACAGCTTCAGCAGCAGGTTCTCGACGTCTTCGCCCACGTACCCGGCTTCAGTCAACGTGGTGGCGTCGCCGATCGCGAACGGGACCTGCAAAGTGCGGGCAAGCGTGCGCGCGAGCAGCGTTTTGCCGCTTCCGGTCGGGCCCAGCAGCAGGATGTTGGACTTTTCCAGCTCAACGCCGTCCTCGTCCTTGTTCTGCAGCAGACGCTTGTAGTGGTTGTGGACCGCCACGCTGAGCACCTTCTTGGCGTGGTCCTGCCCGATCACGTGCTCGTCCAGCGCGGTCTTGATTTCGCCCGGCGCCGGAAGCGTCGCCAGCGTAAGGCCGCTGACGCCGGTGCTGGTCTGGTTCTTTTCGGCGACCAGGATGCTGTTGCACAGGGTAATGCACTCATTGCAGATGTAGATGCCGGGAGGGCCCGCGATCAGGCTGTCCACCTGGCGACGCGACTTGCCGCAGAAGCTGCACCGCTCAATCTCCCGCGCGCGTATGGAATCGGTCGTCTTGGCCATCCCTGCTCCTGCTTTGACTACGATTGCTTTGCCGGCGTCATGCTATCAAACCACGCGACACCCGCACACGGGTGCGCGTCTTCCCTGTATTATCGGTCGTTTGGGGCGGCGTCATTTTGGATTTTGGATTTTCGATTTTGGATTGATGCAAACCCACCCTTGCGCCAATCCAAGATCCGAAATCGGCAATCCAAAATCATTTCCCCGGGGCGTGTTCGATCACGTCGTCGATCAGCCCGTATTCCTTGGATTCGTGGGCTGACAGGAAGTAGTCCTTGTCGGTGTCCTTCTCGACCTGCTTGAGCGGCTTGCCGGTATCCTTGGCCATGATCTCATTGAGGTACTTCTTCAGGCGCAGGATTTCCTTGGTCTGGATGCCGATGTCGGCTGCGGTGCCGCCTGCGCCGCCCCACGGCTGGTGGATCATCACCCGCGCGCTGGGCAGGGCGTGGCGCTTGCCGTGCGTGCCCGCAGCCAGTAACACCGCGCCCATGCTTGCGGCCTGGCCGATGCAGACGGTGCTGATGTCGCACGACACGTACTTCATGGTGTCGTAGATGGCCAGGCCCGCGTTGACGTCGCCGCCGGGGCTGTTGATGAACATCTGGATGTCCTGGTTCTTGGCTTCCTTCTGCAGGAACAAAAGCTGCGCGACCACGGCGTTGGCCATCAGCTCATGGATCGGCCCCTGAATGAACACAATCCGGTCTTCCAGCAGGCGCGAATAGATGTCGTAGCTGCGTTCACCGCGGCTGGTCTTCTCGATTACGAAAGGCAGTGGGTAGCCCATGGTGTATCTCCGTCATGAACGCGCCAGCCAGGCCGAGCGCGCTGGATTCAGTTGCGGGTCTGACAACGGCGGTTTTGGGTTTCAGGTTTTGGGTTTCGGGGAAAAGCTCTCGTCCAACGTCGTCGTTCCCCAAAACCCGTAACCCAAAACCCAAAACCGCATTTCCCCCCTAAACGTACTTCGCCTTGTCACGCAGCAGCTTCAACACCTTTGAGGTCTTCATTTCTTCCCGCATGCCGGACAGCGTGCCGTCCTGCTGGAACTGGGCAAGCACCTCTTCCGTGGTGCGCTGCGCCCGCTGCGCCAGCGATTCGATCTCGCGGCGGATCTCGTCTTCCGTCACCACAAGGCGCTCTTTGCGGGCGATCGCGTCGGTGACAAATGCCCGCTTGAGCATCGCCTTTACCTCATCGACGCCCTGGTCCTTGTTGGCTTCCAGGAACTCGCGGATGTCCTCATCCCCCTGGCCCGCCTGGTACATCCGGAACGCCTGCTGCTGGATCAGCTCGCGCGCCTTGCGCTGGCTGAACTTCTCCGGCAGTTCCATGTTGGTGGCGTCGGCGACCTGCTGCAAAGCGCGCTCTTCAATGCTGCGGTCAAGCTCGGCCTCTTTGCTGCTGAGCATCTTGGCGCGCACGTCTTCCTGCCAGGCGGCTACGTCTTCGTAGCCGCGCTCCTTGGCGACTTCCTCAAGCGCCGGGCCTTCGTACTCGCAGACTTCGGTGATCTCGACCTCGATGGTCGCATCCTTGCCGCGCATCTCTTCTCGCGGGAAGTCGTCCGGCAGCACAGCCGACAGCGTCTTGGTTTCCCCGGCTTTGGCCCCCACCAGCGCCTTGTCGCCTTCCTTGGGCACAAGCCCCGCCACGAACCCGTACCCGACTTCGATCAACCCCCGGCGCTGGTTCATCAGCACGTCGTCGCCGCTGGTGACCTTGACCGTGCCGCGGATGAACAGCCCCTTCTTGGCGGCGGCTTCCACCGGGTTGAGCTTGCCCTTCTGCACCTGCTCTGAGCGCAGGACGGCATGCACCTCATGCTCCTGCACAGCGGGCGTGTGGCGCTTGAGTTCAAGCCCCTTGTAGTCGGGCAGCTCGAACTCGGGGTAGATTTCGGCTTCCAGCGTCAGCTTGGCCGGCGTGCCGCTTTTGAGGTCGCCGACTTCGATGAGTTCCGGCTGGCCGAGCAGCTTCAGAGCCTCCTGGTCGACCGCCTGTTTCAGGGCTTCGTCGGCCAGCGTCTGGCGCACATCGTCCAGCACTTCCTTGCCGAAGCGCTTTTCCAGCACCGCCCGCGGGGCTTTGCCCTTGCGGAACCCAGGAAACTGGACCTGCTTGTTGATCTCGCGGAACCCGTCCGCCAGTTTGTTGGTCACGACGTCAGCCGGCACTTCGGCGCGGATGATGGTTTTGCACCCGCCGGTCTTTTCAACGGTGATCTGCATCTTCGATTCCTGCATGCTCTTGGGCTCTCTAATCCGGCGGGAAATGGCCTGCAATGCCGCGCGGGGGCGGGATACTAGCACTTTCGAGCATGCGGACAAGCAAGCGCGGGTGGCGCCGCGCAGTTGGCAGGCGCCAGCTGCCGGAGGCTGTCCCAAAGGCTTGATTCCTATCAACTATCAACTACTAACTACCGACTGGCGCAGCCCAGCAGGGTATACACACCCGGCGATTTGATTCTTTAATCGCCGCCTGCTACGGTTGCTCACCACTCGCACCACGGAGTGTCACGGATGGCGCGCGCCAAAGTCCGCATTGTTGACGGCATAGATGCCGGTGTTGAAAAAGAGCTGCCCGAAACGGGTAGTTGCACGATTGGTCGCCGCAGCAGTTGCGACCTGGTTCTGCGCGTCGATTCCGTTTCGCGCGAGCACTGCCGCATCGAGGCGCAGGACGGCGCCTACTGGCTTTACGACAACGGCAGCAGCAACGGCACCCTGCTCAACGGGTTGCGCATCGAGAAGGCCAAGCTGGTGCACGGCGACGTGCTGACGCTGGATCGCGTGACGCTGGAGTACATCGAGGAAGCCGACAGCGCCCAGACGCGCGAGATGATCCGCGAGTTCGTGGTGCAGAAGCGCCCGGACGTGGACGGCACCTACACCGCCGAAAACAGTCTGATCGGCAAAACGCTGAAGCACTACAAGGTGCTGAGCGTGATCGGCGAAGGCGGCATGGCGCTGGTCTACAAGTCGCGTGACGAGCGCAACGGCGAGATCGTGGCGCTGAAGGTGCTCAAACGCGGCGAGACTGTGGACCAGGAAAACCTTCAACGCTTCCTGAAAGAGTTCAAGACCGGCAGCAAGCTGAACCACCCGAACATCATGCAGGTCTATGAGATCGGCGAGGTGGACGGCACGTACTTCATCGCCATGGAGTACATCAACGGCTCATCCTTGCAGGAGGTGCTGGACGAAAAGGGCCGCCTGTCAGGTGAAGGCACGCTCAAGATCGGGATCCAGGTTGCCAAGGCGCTTGAGTTCGCTTTCAGCCAGCGCATCATCCACCGCGACATCAAGCCGGAAAACATCCTGATCTCCCGCGAGGGCGAGGTGAAGATCACCGACCTTGGGCTGGCCAAAGAGCTCAAGCGCTACGTCAGCGTGAACATCACCAAGACCGGCGAAGGTATCGGCACGCTGCATTACATGAGCCCCGAGCAGGTCGAGAACACCCGTGACGTAGATCAACGCGCCGACATTTACTCGTTGGGCGCAACGCTTTACGAATGCCTCTGCGGTCAGCCGCCGTTCGACGAGGTCGGCGTCTGGAAGTTCGTTGAGGCCATCAACGAAAAACCGCCGCCGGACCTCAATGAGCGGGTTCCCAACCTGCACCCCGAGATGTGGCCGGTGGTCAGCCGGGCGCTGGCCAAGCGCCCCGAAGAGCGCCAGCAGACCCCCACGGAATTCCGTGAGGAACTTGAGCGGCTGCTGACTATGGTTCAGGCAGACAAGAAGAAGAAGGTGTCTGCCGGAGAGAACTAGTGGTCCGGCAAAATACCCAGCGCAAGCGGGACGCGGCTAGAAGCAAAGCCGCGATCCTGAACGCCGCCATCGCCGAGTTCGCTGAGCGCGGCCCGGCAGGCACGCGCATGGACGACATCGGCACCCGCGCGGGCGTGAACAAGAGCCTGATCTACCAGTATTTCGGCAGCAAGAGTGAGCTGTACGCCGTGGCGCTGAACACGGTGCTGACCACGATCACCGAAAAGTCGGCGGAGTTTTCGCAGGCGTTTGTGGGCAAGGCGATCTCCGGCGACCTGCGCGGGTACATCCGCGAGTACCTGGTGAACCACATCGCGCTGATGGAGGAAGTGCCGGAGTACCCGCGGTTGATGGCATGGGAGAACCTCGACGGCGGTAAGACGCTGGCCCGGCTGCCGTTGCAGGCGACGTACCAGGCGTTTCTCGGGCGCGTAAAGAAGATTCTCTCGCCGTTGCAGGAGAAGGGGCTGCTGCGCAGCAGCTTCAATCTTTCGCACGTCGCGCAGGCGGTAATGGCGCTGACGCACTACTTCGTGATCCATCGCGGCACGATCCAGCACCTGTTTCTGATGGACCCGCATTCGCAGGAAACCAAGGAAGCCTGGCTGGACTTCTGCACCGACATGTTCCTCGCCTCATTCAAAGGCGCCGTGGCGTAGCATGGCCTTCCAGGCCATGGCGTGCGGATCGGCCTCTGGCCGATCCACGAACGCGCCAGAGGCGCGTTCAAACTCCATCGGCGGGACGCCGATGCTACTCAGAAATTCCAGTACCCGCCGTCGTTGCGGGCGCCCAGCTTCTCCAGCGCGAAGTGCACGCCCGGATACACCAGCACCGCAACCGGCGCGCTTGCGACCGCCATGCATGCACAGCGCGTCAGCGCGCGTGTCCAGCCCACGCCGTCGCCAGCCAGCGCCAGCATCCCGTGATACCCGAAGTTGACGAGAAACGTGCCGATCAGCGCCATCGTGAAGACGTTCGCCGGCTTGTAGGGATCAAACTTCTCCCGCGCGCGGCCAGCCGCCTTGTGCAGCAGGCTGTACAGCACGGCATAGCTGCCCAGCAGCCCAAGACTGAAAAAGTCGCGGATCAACCCGAAGACCAGCGACGGCCCGTAGCGCCCGCGACGCGAGGCAAACAACCCGATGAACAGCGCCGCGATCGTGTACAGGTCGGGCGTGAAGTCATGCAGGCCGAGCCGCGGCAGCAACATCGCGTGCGCAACCGCCAGCGCCAGCCCGCCACCAATCACAACCCGCCCGCGCCATTGCGTCTCGCGCGACTTGGTAAAGATTGCTCGCTGTGCGTAGGCCATGAGCCGCGATCAACAGTCAGGAACTACAACCTCGCGCAGAGCTCGCAGAGCGCGCGGAGAAAAACATGCAGAAACCACGGGTGCACACGGCTGAACACAGTGCTTGCTGCACGCTGATTTTGTGTTTACCCGTGTGCACCCGTGGTTCCCCTCGAAAGCCCTTCTCTGCGCGCTCTGCGTTCTCTGCGCGAGCTTGCCTTTATTGTCGCCATGCGGTCCCAACACCTATTTCTTCCGCGCCAGCTTCAGCGCTTCCTGTTCGAGCTCGGGCCGCTTGTGCAGCAGCACCTGCACGACCTCGAGCGTCAGCAGGTCGAGATTGGCTTCGATGCGCACTTGCAGGAACCCGGCTTGCGGAATCGTCTCGCGCACCACCCCCACGTCCAGCCCAAGCGGGAATTGGCCGCTGAAGTCGTTCGTCACCACGTGCATGCCGGGGCGCACGGGCGCGCCGGCTGCGACGTCTTCAAGCTCAAGGCGCGGGAACTGCGGGTGCGCCGAGCCGTCGCCGCGCAGCACGCCGCGGATGCGGTCTTCCGGCGCGATGGCGGGGTCTTCAGGGTCGATGATGATGCAGGAGGCGTCGAACCCGGAGTCCGTAATCAACCTCACGCAGGCATGCGAGTCGTCGGCCAGGAAAACGACGCCGACCAGCGTGCGGCCGGAAACCACGGGCATGCCTTCTTCAATGCCGTGCTTGCGGCCCCGGTTGATCCAGCACGCGTTGCGCCAGTTCGAAGCGTCGCCCTTGAACACCACCTGCGCGTTCACCGCGGGCGGCAGCGCCGACTCGGCGAACGTGGCGCCCAGCTCCTTCAGCACGTCCATCTGCCCCACAGCCTGCCGCAGCCGGGAGTTCTCCGCTTCCAGCTTGGTCAGCGTCTCGCGGGCGCGGGCAAGGTCGAAGCGAACGCGCTCGTCTTCCGAGAGCTCGTTGTAAGGCGTCTCTTCAACATCGGGCGCAGCATGAGCCACCGGCAGGAAAGCCAGCAGCTTCAACCGCTCCCCCACACGCAGATAAGGCAGAGCAATCGTAAGCGCCAACAGGATGCAGGTAGCAACCAGAGGGTGCTTGATCAGCCAGGAGAGGGTCAGTTTTTCTGAGTGGCGGGGCATCGTGTTTCGGGAATCGGCAATCGGGAATCGGGAATCGAGTTAAATGCCGTACCCGGGCAACGCGGCGGCTACTTGCGGTCGATCGATTGCACGAGCTTGTTCAGCATTTGGCCGACGCGCTGATGCAGCAGCACAAGCTCGGCTGTCTGGTCCGCGCTCAGGTAGCTCAACCTGAGGGCAAGCTCCACAAACGTCTCGGATTCCGCGAGCGAGCCGCGCGCAATTGACAGGTGGCGAAGGCAGTCGCCCGCGTGCATTCTTCCGTTGCCTTCGGCGATGTTGGCAGGCACGGAAGCAGCTGATCGACGAAGCTGCGAGGTAATGCCGTACATCTCTCGCTTCGGAAAGGCCTCTGTCGCCTTGTAGACAGCGACAGTCCGTTCCATCGCCCGGTCCCAGACCTCAAGTGAACGAAAGCTCGACTTTCCCATCGTCGATTCCCGATCACCGATTCCCGATTGCCGACTCCCGACTAAATGTCTTCCGCGCTCTCAAGCAGCTCCGCGAACTCATCAAGGTCGGTCAGCACCGCTTCGGTGCCGCGCACCACGGAGTACAGCGGCTCGTGCGCTACCCTTACCGGCAGGCCGATCGTGTGCTCGAGGTAGTACGCGAGCCCGCGCAGGGCTGCGCCGCCGCCGGCGAGCATGATGCCCTGGTCAACCAGGTCGGCTGCGATTTCGGGCGGGGTGCGCTCCAGGGTGCGCTTCATGGCTTCGGAGATCTGGCGGATGGTCGGCATCAATGCTTCGCGAATCTGGATGCTGTTGATGACGGCGCGGATCGGCAGGCTGGTCTCCAGGTTGCGGCCGCGGATTTCCATCTGCATCTCTTCCTGTCCCAGCAACTCCAGCGGCACCACAGACCCGATGGCGATCTTGATCTTCTCGGCGGTCTGCTCGCCTACCAGGATGCCGCACTTTTCCTTGATGTAGGTGATGATCGACTGCGTCAGCTCATCGCCCGCGATGCGCAGTGTTTCGTAGTTCACGACGCCCTGCATGCTCAGCACCGCAACGTCAGTCGTGCCGCCGCCGATGTCCACCACCATGCAACCCGACGGGTCGCTGATCGGCAGGCCCGCACCCAGCGCTGCCGCCTTGGGCTGCTCAATCAGGTAGACGCTGCGGGCGCCCGCGCGCTCGGCGCTTTCGATCACCGCGCGCTTTTCTACGCCGGTGATGCCCATCGGCACCGAGATGATCAGCCGCGGCTTCAGGCCCCACGAGCGGTTGTGCACTTTCTTGATGAAGTAGCCCAGCATCGCCTCGGTGATTTCGAAATCGCTGATTACGCCATTCTTCAGCGGGCGGATCGCCTCGATGTTGCCGGGGCACTTGTCCAGCATGTTCTTGGCGGAGTTGCCGACGGCCATGCCGCCGTTGATGACTTCAGTGGTGCCCTTGTGCACGGCGACCACGGACGGCTCGCACAGGACGATGCCCTGGCCGCCGACGCAGACGGCGGTGTTAGCGGTGCCCAGGTCGATGCCCATGTCCAGGCTGAAAACGCCCAGGAACCGTTCAAGAAGCGTAGGCATGGCGTATCCGTTCGATGCGGGTCGAGGCGAGAGACGGTCTCGCCTGTCGAGTATCGGGCGAATTTCGCTGTGCGCTTGAGACGAAATGAAGATAGCCCGGTCCGTAAGGACCGGGCCTTTTGTGCTACCCCGGATGCGCGGTTGTGGATTGCCCGGCGCGAACGTGTTTGCCGCCTTGCATCTTCGGCGCGGCGGGACAAGCCCGGTCCTTACGGACCGGGCTATTCGTCCACGCTCAGCTTCTCGATGGCCATGTTCATCCCGTTCACGCTGCGGATGCCGACCTTGCCCGCGCCTTCGGCGGCTTCGCTGCTGCTGGAGAGGCGCTTGCCGTTGAACGTGCCGGTGACGTGCGTGCCGCGGAACACGAGCAGCACGTCGTCGTATTCGCTGTCGCGGTCCCAGGCGGGCAGCGGCAGGTATCCGCCGCTGCTGGTGCCGACCAGCGTGGTCGTCTTGCCGCCCGCCACCTTGATGATGCGGTAATACCCGTCGCTGCGCATTTGCAGGGCGTGGTAGTTGTTCGCGCCCTGGTAGCGGAACTGGATTTCGTAGCTCTTGACGCTGGCGCCGGTCGCGTTGGGGTCAACGCCCGCCATGTTGCGCCAGATCGTGGTGCGGACCTCGCCGTCGGCGACGTCGCCGGACAGCCGGAATGACTTGTCGGCCGCGACCTCAATCGCGCCGCGCGTGGCGGGCCCGCCGCGCACGTACTTGACGCCGCTGGGCAGCCAGCCCCAGTCGTAGCGCGGGTTGTCGAAGTCCTCGTCGAAGTAGTCCACTGCCTTGCCGGGTTGCGCCGGCTTGGGGCGTACGGGTTCAAACTCCGGCCATTCGGACTTGAACGGGTCGCCCTTGATCTCGGGCTCAGCTGGACGCTCCGGCTCGGGCAGCGGCTCGGGCTCTGGAAGCGGTTCTGGCTTGGGCTCTTCAGGCTTCGGCTCTTCGGGCTTCGGTTCCTCCGGCTTCGGCTCTTCAGGCTTTGGCTCCTCCGGCTTTGGCTCCTCCGGCTTGGGCTCCTCAGGCTTCGGCTCTTCAGGCTTC
>CAZNBU010000077.1:0-11422 GCA_964571035.1 uncultured Planctomycetaceae bacterium
ATCAGATTGCGATCCGGCGGCAGCTCGATTGTCAGTCCGGTTTCCATCTCAGCTACCGGCGTCAGTTTGGCGACAGGGCGGAAACGGCGCCCCTCGGCGTCGGCGGCCATGTAGACGTGCTCTTCGGCTGACTCCAGAGACACACGAAGCGTTCCGGCCTCATCGGCTATGTGAAGGTATTTGCTGCCTTGCAGCGCCCTGCCGATGTGCTTTGCAGGATAGGTCGAAAATTCGCTTGTGGGGGCGATCCAAACCCGTGCCTTCGCGACGCCCGCGCCGTTCAACAGGATGCGCACGTCCAAGGATGGAGGTTTCCGCAACACAACGCGCAGCAACCCGCTGTTCGGCCGCTCGGTGACGACCTGGTAGGTATCCATGTACCCAGCCTTGATCGCGCGAATGTCGTACTGCGTGCCCACCGGCATATGCAGTTCGCACCGTCCCTTGTCGTCGGTGTGCCCGAACGCCGGGGCAGAGCGCGACTCGTCATACCGCGAGTGCGAGAGCCAACGAATTTCGACTCCTGCCAGCGGGGCGTCCGATGTGTCCGTGACAAGCAACTGAAGTGGCGCACCGCGTCGCAGCCGGATCGCTGGATAGTGCAGCACTTTCCCGGGAGTCGAGTCAAAGTTGTCCGACCGAAATTCCTCGCGCCCCGGCGACCGCGCGATCAATTGAAACGCGGGCGAATCGTCACACACAATGCGAAACACCCCGTCGGCGTTCAGTTCGACCGGATGAATTGCGCCTCGCGTCGTTGGGTGACCGTGTCGAAGCGCAACGATGAACGAGCCCGGAGGTAGTGGTCCGCCGTCCTCGTCGGTCACCTGGCCAACAATCACCATCGTGTGCAGCAATCGCGAGCGAAGCTTTACGGTGACGAACCCTTTCAGTTCGCTCTGCGCGACATGTTTCGGGAGGTAGCCTGCGGCGGTCACGGAAATGCCGATGCCCTGGTCATCGAAGTCGGCGAATTTTCCGTCCGCTGCGGTCTGAACGCGTCGGCCTGAAGAGCTGTGGAGAACCCACGCGCCCGCCACGGGCTCCAAGGTGTCGGCATCTACAACCTGGCCGTCCACGGCGCCGGCATCCCAGACGGAAATCGTTACGCCGCCCCACTCCGACTCTGTGGGGCTCAATCGAATCGAGGCGGTGCCAGCCACTCCGGCTGGAACGTCGGCGGTGACGCCGAACTGGCCGGTGTCCGTTGTGTACCGCAGGGGCATGCGGGGCAGATTGAGCGCCTTCCAGGCGGCCTCGACATCGTACACCTCGTACTCGACGGTGAGCGTGAACTTGCCTTCGTTGTCGGCGATCACGGATCCGACAGGATTGGAACCCAGCACGGAACGCATGGCTCCGGCGGTCGTTGCCTGGTGCCAGAACTCGCCATGCGATGGCGGCGGCTCCACGGCATAGACCAGGGCCCTGGGCACCGCTTCACGCGCCGGCATTCGGATCACTTCTCCGCTGATCGTGACTCGACGGCGCGTCATCGGCAGCGACGCGCGAATACCCGCAAGCTCACTGTCTCGGAGGACTCGGTAGTCCGCGTCGGTTGCGTCCATGTGAGTCGGCGTTGCGACCTCTTCGCGGTGTTCCTCCCTTTCGGTCTTGGGCTCAACGGCGGGATCCTTTGCGATCGGTGATTCGAACTCAGGTGCGACTGGTTGCGGCGAGTTGATGGGTGGAGGGGTCTGCTGATGTGGCAGATCGGGGTGCCCGCTATCCTGCTGCCAAAGCCACGCGCCCGCGGCAATCAGGCACAATCCCACAACCCCAGCCGGCAACAGAACCTTACGCATGTCGCAATGGTACCAATCCGTGTGTTGCCCGCGTCAAGAGTTGTGGGCGATTTGCCCGCCGCACGCGCGCTGCCGCCTCGCTTTCAGATCTGATCATTCTTCCTCGAAGACGCCGCCGGTCTGTTCGAGGTAGCGCAGGCCTTGCTTGAACAGCGCGCGGACGTCGGGGCGCAGGTGCTTTGCCCATGCCGGGTTGGCTTCGCCTCGCGCGAACGCGTACCCGGCGTGGGCGAACCCCCACATGGGGAAGTCGAGATACCCCTTGCGCGAGTACCCCCATTCCGTCATTCCGATGTCGCTTGCGCCCTGGTACTCGTGCAGCGACGCGTTGGCGCCGAAGATCCCCAGGCCGTAGTAGACGGTCAGCAGATCGGTCAGCGGCTCGCCGTCTTCTTCTTCGCCCGTAAGGTGCCCGCCACCAAGAAGGATCGCGTGTCCGAGCTCGTGCGCCGTCGTTGCGACGAATTCCATCGCGTTCGACAGGGCATCCGAAGCGATGGTAATGATCTGCGTTTCGTGGTCTTCGTAGGTGCCGGCTGCCCCGTCGCTGCTCCAGGAGTATTCGAGCGAGCCTGTGGCGAGCGGCTTGGCGCTGTCCTGAAAGCGCACTTGCAGCGGCGCCGGGTCGACATCCATCAGCCCACACACGTGCTCGAACATGCGGCGGCCGGTTTCTTCTGTGCCGTCCAGCCCGAAGGGGAAGTGCTCGTCGGTGGGCGTGACGACCGTGCCGTCCATCAGGCGATCTTCGCCCAGATGTTCCGCGAGCCATCCGAGGCGCCCAAGGATCCAGTCCCGGGCGAACGGCTCGACTGGGCACTCCACGTCGCCTCTGCGCATGAATCCGAACATGGACCCATTGTAGGCACGGGCCATGCCCCCACGGTAGAGCCTCCGCTGAATGGTCACAAAGAAAGGCAACTGCAACGGCAGCATCGCGCAGAGAGCGCAGAGAACTGCAATTGCGGTTCACACGAAGCCACGAAGCCCGCTTTCCTGGCGGTCTGCGGTGACTTCAACTGTTTGGTTGGAGCAAGTGTTCAGTTCAGCATGGCTCGTGCAGCCCAGTTCCCGGGCTTCGTGTCTTTGTGTGAGCACGTCGTTGTCGTTCTCTGCGCTCCGCGATCTCTGCGCGAGACAGCATTCTGTCCTGTTTCCTTCTGGACAGCAGTCTTCTGCAGTATCAGCAGGACGCTACCCGCCGAATGGCTACGAGCGCAGGCGTACCGGCTCGACCGGGTCAGTCAGCAGTTGGTCGAGCGCCGCAAGGTAGCCGTCGGCGGCTTGTGCGGCGCTGTAGAACGATTCTGCCGCTTCGCGGGCAGCGTGGGCGCGCTTTTGCGCCTCGGCGGGGTTTGCCATGATTGCTCGGATGGTGCGGGCCACTGCGGCTGGGTCTTCGAAGTCGGCCACCACCCATCCGCAGCGATGGTGCTCCACGAGTTGCGCCAGCTCGCTCTCCTCGGGCGCGAGCGCCAGCACCGGCCGGCCGCTGGCGAGAATGCCTTGCAGCTTGCTGGGGATGGCGAGGCGATCTGCGCCCGGCTCGATGGCGACCACCGCGAGGTCGCAGGCGGCAAGGCTGTCCGCGAGTTGGTCGAACGGCTGATAGTCGAAGAATTGCACATTGCAAAGGTCGCATGCCTGCTTGCGGGTTGCATCGAGTTTCGCGCCGCGGCCAATGTAGATCAGCCGTGCATCGGACAGCTCGTACATGGCTGCCGTGAGCCCTTCCAACGGGTGCAGCAGCCCAAGGTTGCCGGAGTACTGGATCACGAAGGGATCTACCAGCCCGTGCTCGCGCGCGAACTCGCTCTCCGCCTTGGGCCGTGGCGTAATGGTTTGTGTGTCCACCCAGTTCGGCACCACCGACACCTGCGCGCGCCGCTGTAACTGGTTGGCTTTCTCCGCCATGCCTTCGGTAAGCGTGATCGTGCGGCCGCGCGCGAGCATCCGACGCTGCACGAAGCGCAACAGCGCGGCGAGCGGCCCCGGTTTCATGCGCCCCAGCGCGATGCCCAGCTCCGGGTGAATGTCGTGCAGCACATACAGGTAGCGGCGGCCGATCCATGAGAGACACCACCCGACCAGGCCCAGTGTCGGCGGGCTGGAGGGCATGATCAGCACGCCGCGCGAAAACAGCGCGCGCCAGAATGCGGTGGCGGTAATCCACCACGCGCCGAACGCCCGCGACAGCAGCGACTTCCCCGAGCGCGGCGCCCACCAGCGAGTGACGCGCACGCCGTCGCGAGTCTCGCGCGCCGGCGCTCGCGTGCTTGTGCCCTGGTAGCGGGGCTTCCACGTGAGCACCTTCACCTTCCAGCCGCGCCGCGTTAGCTCCGGCGCCAGCAGACTGAAAAGCTGGCCGTCCGCGGCGACGTCCGGCGGATAGTAAGGAAGAAGCATCGTGATGCGCTTGGTCATTGGCCGCGAAAGCGCGAAGACGCGAAAGGGGCTTTGTAGTGGCGATCAGGTGCGCTGCCAACTCCTTCGCAGGTTGTGGAAACCGGCTGGCTAGGGTGCACCCACACTTTTGCGCTTTCGCGCTTTCGCGGCTATCTTGCCGCCATGCCAACCGCGCTAATCACCGGGATCACCGGCCAGGACGGCAGCTACCTGGCGGAGCTGCTGCTCAGCAAGGGCTACACCGTCTACGGGCTGATCCGCCGCAGCAGCACCTTCAACACTGCGCGCATCAACCACTTGTACCAGGACCCGCACGAGAAGGACTATCGGCTGCGGCTTGTCTACGGCGACCTCAGCGACGGCGCGCGGCTTCACCAGGTGCTGGACGACGTCAAGCCGGACGAAGTTTACAATCTCGCCGCGCAGGCCCACGTGAAGGTCAGTTTTGAGGTCCCCGAAAGCACGGGCGACATCGACGCGCTGGGCGTGACGCGGCTGCTGGAGACTGTGCGCGCGGTCTGCCCGAACGCGCGCTTCTACCAAGCCGGCAGCAGCGAGATGTTCGGCAGCGCGCCCGCGCCGCAGAATGAAGAAACGCCGTTTCTGCCGCGGAGCCCCTACGCGGTGGCGAAGCTGTACGCGCACCACATCACGCGCAACTACCGCGAGGCGTACGGGATGTTTGCGGTCAGCGGCATTCTGTTCAATCATGAAAGCCCACGGCGCGGCGCGACCTTTGTGACACGCAAGGTCACGCGCGGGGTGGCGGCGATCAAGGCTGGCAGGCAGGACAAGCTCTATCTCGGCAACCTGGAAGCGCGCCGAGACTGGGGATTCGCGCCGGAGTACGTCGAAGGCATGTGGCGCATGCTCCAGAACAGCGAGCCGCACGACTATGTGTTAGCCACAGGCGAAACGCACACCGTGCGGGAATTCGTCGAGCACGCGTTCAAGCGTGCCGGGCTGAACTGGCAGGAGCATGTGGAACTCGACAAGCGCTACCTGCGCCCAACGGAAGTAGACGAGCTGCAAGGCGACGCCACCCGCGCCGAGAAAGAGCTGGGGTGGAAAGCCCAGACCAAATTCGCCGCGCTCGCGGACTTGATGGTAGACGCCGACATCGAGGCGCTCGCGCAAGGCCGGGGCGAATTCGAAGTCACCACCCGCCACTTCAAGTGAACTGCAGTTTCTCGCAGAGGCGCAAAGACGCAGAGAACCGCAACTACAAAAGCAACCACGGGTCAACACGGTTTCACACGGGTCTGTTTTGGTGTTTACCCGTGTTCACCCGTGGTTCCCCTTCAAGCAGTTCTCTGCGTCTTTGCGTCTCTGCGAGAGGCCGTAGTTCTTCGCGTCAAGCAGTTCTATACGCGGGACGGAAGATCGACGATGGCGTCGAGCGGCTGTACCGCGCGGGCGAACGCGTTCCACGCGAAGTCGAGCGTGCCCCAGCCCGCGCTGCGCGGCTTGGCGAGGCGCTGCGCTTCATCCAGGCCCAGCAGGCAGAAGCGGTAGTGGCCAGCCGGCGTCTCGTGCAGCGAATGCGGCAGATCGGCGATGCGCCCCGGCGCTTCAAACGGCGCGGTAAAGAAGGCGAACAGGAAGGCGGGCACCGCTTTGCCTTGCAGCAGTGTGCGCCAACCCATCATGGAAAACAGGTCGGTGCGCGAGATCCAGGGGCGCTCGCGTCGGCCTTTAAGGTCGAGCGCGTAGACAGCATCGATCCCGTTCAGCATCAGGTCGAAGTTCTTGAGCGTGACGCCGTTCAGCACCGGCCGGCGCGGCTGTTCGACAGCCATGGCCTGCACGCCGGCTTCAACCAGCATGCCGGAAAACGCCTGCTCGTAATGGTTCTTGCGACCGAACATGCGCCCAGTCTACGGATTGCACCCTGCCTTGGGCAACGGATTCATAGAAACGGCGGTCTTGGGTGTTGGGTCTTGGGTGTTGGGTCTGCCGTCCAGCCTGCTTCAGCCTACGCTGAGTCGTCTGCCTTTGACCCAACACCCAACACCAAGCACCCAACACCGTCCCCACAGCTTGCGCGTTGGGCCGCACTGCGCTTGAATCGCGGCGGAGGGACGCATGGGTCAGCCGCTTGCCTTGGTGCTGCGCGCCGCGGGAACCAACTGTGAACGCGAGACCGCCTGGACGCTGCGTGAAGCCGGCGCGGGCGCGGACATCCTGCACGTCAACGAGCTGTTGGCTGACCCCGACCGCCTGATGGAGTACCAGTTGATGGTGATCCCGGGCGGGTTCAGCTACGGCGACGACCTTGGCTCGGGTGTCGTCTTCGCCAACCAGTTCCGCACGCGGCTGAAGAAACAGATCGAGGCGTTCATTGAAGACGGCCGGCTGATGCTCGGCATCTGCAACGGGTTCCAGACACTGCTGCGCGCGGGCCTGCTCACCGGCCAGGACGTGTTTGACGACCCGCCGCGCGCGACACTCGCGTGGAACCTCTCCGGCCGCTACGAAGACCGCTGGGTGGACCTGCGCATTGTCAGCGAAAAGACTCCGTTTGTCTCCGGCCGCAAGATCGTCAGCTACCCGGTCGCGCACGCCGAGGGGCGCTTCACAGCCAGCAACGAAGTGCTCGACGAGCTCGAGCAGGACCAGCAGATCGTCTTTCAATACGTCGACCAGAACGGCAAACCGACCCAGGAGTTCCCGTTCAATCCCAACGGCGCGTCCCGCGCGATTGCCGGCATTTGCAGCAAGAGTGGCCAGGTGCTGGGGCTGATGCCGCACCCCGAGCGCAACATCCGCCCGTTCCATCACCCGGAGTGGAAGCGCCACGCGGCGCGCGAGTACGGCGACGGGTTCGAGCTGTTCCAAAACGCCGTCCGGCGTGCGGGGCAGCTCGTCGGGTAGCCACTTTCTTTACAAACGCTTGACCCTGCGGCGCCTCTCTTTGTTTCAGACGGAGACGAATGCGCAATGTTCGCGGCTATGCTATCCTCAGGTCAGCCATGCTCAGGAAAGCCCTGCTGATAACCTCCTTGCCTCTGGGCGCGATCGTCTTGTTCGCGGGCATGTCGGCTGCGGACTGGAACCGCGCGCTTCCGTTGCTGTTTCTGGGTGTCTTGGGCATTTGCCTTTTCGGCATCCTTGTTCATGGCTTCAGGCTGAGTGCGATGAAGCGGCAGCGCCTGCTGGAAAAGCTTGCGTCGCCTGACTTTACGATGATCTCCGGCCCGCCGCCCAAGGTCATGCTGGTTGCGGCGTTCATTCTCGCGCCGATGGTGATCGCGCTGGTTGCGTTGGCTATGCGGCTGTTTGCCAACGGAGACACCCACGGCTTTGTGTACGGAAGTGTGACGCTGCTGGCTGGCCTGGGGTTCCAGGCGGGTGTGCAGCGCCGCGTGTCGGATTACCTGTTGTGGCGGCACGCGTGGAAGGAAGCCCGCGCACAAAGGCGCACTGGCCACACGCCGGGCGGCGCGCTAAACTGGGAACGCAGGCGCGGGCAGGGCGTGTTATAATCCTGCCGGGGGGCAGTTCCCAGGCCGAAAGGACGCCACCATGATGAACCAGTGGGATCGCGAAAGAATGTGGCAGGAGACGCCGGACGCGCCGGCGATCCCGTCGTCGGGCAGCGGGTGGGCTTGGCTGGTCGCCGTGATCGTGGCGGTGATTGCCATCGTTGTGTTTGCAAAGAGCGGCGGCAATCAGTTTGTGCTTGTGCCGATTGCGATCTCGGTGTTTTTCATGTTCATGTTCCTGGTCAACCATCGCCGCGAGACGCGACGCCTTGAAGCGGCACGCGCGTTCAAGCGGCTTGAAGAAGCGGCCCGTAAGGTGCAGGGCGAGCCGATGGGCATGGAGCCGGTCAGCCCGGCGCGCAACGACGCCGCACTGCGCAAAGTATTCGACCGCTTTGATCTGCGGGTGATCCAGCACGGCCGCGCCAACAACTGGCAACCGAAGCAGCTTTCGTCGCTGCTGGAGATGGCGCGCGATTTCGTGGACACGCCGCACGCGATTCAGCTTCAGCGCAGCGGCGACGATGACGAGCTGGACCGCCACCTGCTGGCGGCGCTCGAGCGCGCGCTGCTGCAGTACGACATCGCCAACGACCGCAAGGGCGACACTCGCCGCGGCCCGTACGACTTCATCGACGAGCCGCCGTTCTAGATCAGGCGAATGCTTGTGAAACGGGCCCTGCGGGGCCCGTTCGCGTTTTCGGGCGACTACTGTCAGGATTTTCAGGATGGTCAGGAAAGGACATCCTGCCAATCCTGATAATCCTGACCGCCCTTCGAGTTACTCGGTCGGTGGCGCGAACACTTTGTCCCGGATCGACTGCACGATCTGCGCGCGGCTGCCGGTGACGTGTTGCAGGTAGTCGTCGTACACCTGCGGGCAGACGAACGGCGCCACCGGGTTGGTCAGGTTGAGCTGGTGGAACATCCCGCGCAGCACATACACCTCGTGCGAGCTCAACTGGTTCGCGCCCACCAGCGCCTTGAACACGTCCTCATCGCGCGTCGCCAGCGTGATGCGCTTGCGTGCAACCTGCGCGCGCCACGCCAGCAGCGCCAACCCGAGAAAAGCCGCGCACGCGACCGCGACCAGCGGCCACGGTGAGCTATTGGAGGACAAAAATCGCTCGCCCTGGCGCAGCAGCTCCGGAAGTTGCTCGTCGTCGCCGATCCCTAACATGCCGCACGCTCCGTAGCCGCCATCCGCATCAGCGCGAACTCGATACGCTGGATGATTCCGGCGTCCTCTTCGACTTCCAGCCGCTCGCGCAGCCAATCCTCGCCGCCGGGCGGGCGCGTCTCGCGGATCGCCCAGACGGCGCTCATGCGCATCAGCGGCTCGTCGTGGTCCAGCATGCCGCGCATGATCCCCGCGGATTCCTGCACGCCCATGGTGTACAGCGCCTTGGCAGCGTTGGCGCGGATGCGGTTGTTGTCGTCCTTCAGGAACGGAACCAGCGCGCGCGCGAGGCTGCGCTCGTTCAGCGACTCGATCGCTTCAATGGCGTTGGCACGCACGCGCGTGTCGGGGTCGTTCAGGAGGCTGCCGATGGCTTCCACGGCGGGGCCGCTGCGCAGGCTGGACAGCAGTTGCACGACGGTGGCGCGCACGCGCGCGTCAGGGTCGCGCATGAGCTGCAGCACATGGTCGCGGGCGCGCGAGACGTTGCTGGTCAGGTCGAGCAGGCGCAGCGCGCGCAGGCGCACCGCGGGGTCGGCGTCGCTGATCTGCTGCTGCAACTCGGCGATCACGGTTTCGTCCACATGGCGCAGCGCCTCGGCGGATTTGCGCCGCTCCTGCTCGCTCATGCGGTCAAACGAATTCACGTAGCGCTTGAAGGCGCGAGTGGCGATGTAGCGCGCCGCAGATTCCCGTAGATCGTCCCACTCCGAATCCAGCAGCGCAGCCGCCGCCTTCATCGCGCGTGGATGGCCGTCTTCCACCAGGCTGTTGAACGCCGCCAGCGCAATCGCGCGCTTGTGCGAGTGGCAAAGCCGCAGCAGCACGGGCGCCGCGATCTCGCCGGGCATGGCGCGCAGCGCGTTGACGCACCCGTGCGCCAGTTCGCTCTCGCGGGTGTCGGTGAAAGTGCCCAGCATGTCGGCGCGCTCGTGCTCATCGACCGGCAGGCGCTGGGCTTCGCGCAGCAGGCGGCGCAGCACGTTGGGGGAGTAGCGGTCGGCGAACCCTTCCATGGCGGCCAGGAACGGCACGCCGCCACACGCCGTCAGCACCTTGCGCAGACGATCGTCATCGATGCGGTCGTCCAGCAGATAGGCGAGGTTGGTGTTCAACTCGGCGCCGCGCTTGACCGACAGCGCGCGCAGGGCGGCGGCGCGAATCTCGGCGCGGTGGTCGCACACGCGGTCCAGCAGGTATTCCAGCACGATCGCGGAGTCGTCCTGCGCGAGAAACTTTTCCACGGGCCCGGGGGCGCGCTGCTCACGCTCGGTGCGCAGGGCTTCGGTGACCAGTGCCCGGCACTCGCCGCCGATCTTGAGACACGCTTCCAGCACCCAGACGCCCGCGTGGATCTGCAAGGTCTCCGCGGCGATCTTCATCGCACGGAACAGCAGGCGCTGGCGATCCTGTACCTGCGCGCGGCGGCGTACGTGCGGCGCGTCGTAGCTGACACCCTTGCCCTCGGCTTCGGCGGCAGCCTCCTCCGCGGCTTCGCGCTCGCTGTAGAACGAGTCGAGGATCTTGCGCAGGCTCTGCTCGGCGCGCTGCGCGAAGTCGCGACGCTTGTCGCCCAGAAACTCAGCCAGCAGCTCGGCGTTTTCGGTCGGGAGGTTGGCTTCCAGCAGCATCAGCGCCACGTCGCGCACGTCGTCGGTACCGTCGGCGGCGGCTTCACGGATCACGTTGCGCAAAGCCTGCGCGCCATTGCGCACGGCAAGCTGCGCGAGCTCCGGCAGTTCGTTGTAGCGGTAAAGTATGGCGCGGTGGGCGTTGTCGTCGCGCTCCGCCAGCAGCGCCTTGACCACATGTGCCTGCAGGCTCGCATGCCCGTCAGCATCCAAAGCAGTAAGCAGGGCCGGAGCCACATGAGGGCTACGGACCAACCGAAGCGCTGCGAATGTCTCCCGGATACCCATGGGGCACTTCCCAGAAACATAAAATCTATAAAATGGTAGCTCAGGCTAAGAAGGGATGCAACGGCGCAACCGCTGGCGGTGCATTGAGAAAACGCAACCCCTTCCGGATGCGGTACGCAACCCGTCAGCCCGCATGACTTTGTTTACAATTGGCCGGATCGCCAAGTTGACCAAAGAGAAACCGTCAGGTTTGAACAATCACATAGGGCTGGCTTGAGTTTTTCCGCTCAGCGTGGATTAATTCCGGTGTTGACTCGGCTGCCGGTTGATCTGCGTGTGCAGACTTCCGGCAGTTGCTCGTTCAGGAGAGTCTGCGTGAACGCGCAGCAGGAGGGCGCCAGTACGCTTCCCGCGGCTGGCAGCTCGACCGGGCCTGTGGAAGCGCCCGGTGAGCCCCTCAACCTCTACCGCTTCCCTGTTCTCTACGACACGCTGAAAGCACCCGACGCCGACGACATCGCCGCCGTGCGCGCGCTGATTCGCCGCCACGTGGGAGAGGCGCCGTGGTCGATCTTCGACCCAGCCGCCGGGCCCGGCAACTGGCTCAAACCGTTCGCCGAAGAAGCTTCGCGTCTGGCCGGCAACGACAACTGCCCGGAGATGGTCGAGTACACCCGCGAGACCACC
>CAZNBU010000078.1:0-11397 GCA_964571035.1 uncultured Planctomycetaceae bacterium
AGCACAATGCCCACCAGCCCAAGCCCGAAAGCCGCACCGGCACGGGTAGATTGCACCAGGTGAGAAACCCCAACCGCCGCCCCAGCCCAAAGCAAACCGGGCCCAAGCGCCTTGAGGAAAGTCTTGCGAGGTAGATCTGACATTGCCGCGGGATTGTCAGGACTGGAGCGCGGACTTTCAAGCGTTCTGCCGCAGTCTGGCGGGGTGAGATTCGTTGGTTTAGCGTGCGAGAAGCGATGTCATTGACCGTTGAACAAGAGCGTGATGCCCGGCAGTTTCTGGCTGACCTGCGTGAGGAGATTCGCACCCATGCGGGTGTTGGGCACTCAATCCTTGGGCGGATGAAGACTGATCCGCGTTCGCGGTTCGACTTCAAGGTACTGGCTGGGCAGCACTACCCGTTGGTCGGCAATTTCACGCGCTACATGGAGTTGCTGCTGCTCAACGCGCCGGACAGCGAAGCCAAGTGCTGGCTGGCCAAGGTGCTGGTGGATGAGTACGGCGAGCGCAGCGACGGGCAGGATCACGCCGAGCACTACCGCAAGTTCATGCACGCGGCGGGCGTGAAACCCGGCCAAGAAGACGCCATCCCGCTGCACCCCGAAGTTGTCAACTTCATTCGCGAGCACTACCGCATCTGCACGCATGAGCCGTTTCTAGTCGGGCTGGGCGCGCTGGGGCCGGGCCACGAGTGGAGCATCCCTGCGATGTTCGAGCTGGCGGTTGCGGGCCTGCGCAAAGCCGGGTTCGCCGAAGGCGAAATCGAATACTGGACCATGCACATGGACCAGGACCAGGATCACGGCGCTTGGCTGGAAGAGGCGCTGGTGAACTACTGCCACGAAGAAGGCAGCCGCGAGCAGATTCGCCGCGGTGCACTGTTGAGCCTGGACGCGCGCGAGCGATTTTGGTGGGGGGTGACCGACAAGATCGCGAGCGAAACCACACGCAGGAACCTCCCGCCCGGTGCAGGCGCAACCAGCGAAGCCGGGCAGTTGACGCTGCGTGAGCTACGCGCCGGGTGGCGCGTGCGGGCGAATCTGATCGAAGACCAGGCAACCGGACGCGCATGAGTGTGGATCACGTATTGTTCGTAGGGTTTGGCGGGCCGACGCCCGGGTGCTGCAAGAAGTTTTCGAGCTGCCCTGGTGAGGCGTACTGCTTCGTTTCCGGCATCTTTGGCGACAACCCGGCGCGCAAGGCCCGCGTAGAGGAAGTCGTTGAGCACTACAAGGCGCTAGGTGGGTTCTCGCGCTTCAACGAAATCACCGAGGCGCAGGCTGCGGCGGTGGGGGAAGAACTCAGGCGCCGCGGCATTGAGCTTTCCATCAGCGTCGGGTACGACCACTGGATGCCGCATATCTCTGACAAGGTTGCGGAGATGGCGAGCAGCGGCGCGCGCGAGTTCATCACGCTCGTCATGGCGCCGCACCAGTCGTCCGTAAGCTGGGACGGGTACCTGCGGCGTGTGGGCGAAGGCCTCGAAGCGCTTCCCGAAGACAAGCGCCCGCGCTGGGCCGGCGTCTGCGAGCCGATGTGGAACAAGCCGGGGTTCATCGAGGCCTTGGCTGAGCGCATCCAGGCCGCCGCTGCCAAGCTCGACGCCGATCTTGCGGACAGCGGCACCGGCCTGGTGCTGTCGGCGCACGCTGTGCCGATGCCGATCGTGCACACCAGCAAGTACGTCGATCAGATCAAGGAAACCGCGCAGCTGGTGGCTGACCGCGTACGCTCCAACAACTGGATTGTGGGGTACCAGAGTGCGCCCTCCGACAGCCGCATCGAGTGGACCAAGCCGTTTCTGGAGCAAGCCATCGATCAGCTAAAGGAAGCCGGTGCGCGGAAGGTGATCGCCGCGCCGATCGGGTTCCTGTGCGACAACGTCGAGGTGCTCTACGATCTCGGCGTCGAGGGTCGCGCGCACGCCGAGAAGCTCGAACTCCCGTTCGCCGCAGCCGAAGCGGTCAACACCCATCCAGCCTTCATCCGCATGCTCGCGGACAACGTCGAAGCCGCGCTTGCAGCAGCCGCGCGAGGATAAGCCATGCCTGAACCCAGAGCCCTGACCGCGCTGTTGAAGCAGGTCCGGGCCTGCAACGAGTGCTCCGCGCACTTGCCGCTGGGTCCCAGCCCGATTGTGCAGATCTCTTCGCGGGCGAAGATTTTGATTGTGGGGCAGGCGCCCGGTTCGGTTGTCCACGAGACCGGCATCCCCTGGGGCGACAAGAGCGGCGACCAGCTTCGGGACTGGATGGGCGTCGAGAAGGCGACATTCTACGATGCCTCCAAGATCGCGCTGATGCCGATGGGCTTCTGCTACCCCGGCAAGGGCAGCAGTGGGGGAGACGCGCCGCCGCGCCCGGAATGCGCGCCGCTGTGGCACGAGCGGCTGCTGAATCACCTCTCGAGCATCAAGCTGACGGTGCTGACCGGCATGTACGCGCAGCGCTACTACCTGCGCGACGGCAAGACGCTTGTTGAGACCGTCAAAGCCTGGCGCACGCACACGCCGCGCTACCTGCCGCTGCCGCACCCAAGCTGGCGCAGCCGCCTGTTTGTCGCCAAGAACCCATGGTTCGAAAAGGACGTGCTGCCCTGGCTGCGCAAACGCGTGCGCGACCTTCTGCGATAGCCTACCACTCGCGCGTTGAGTGCTGCTCCTGTTCCTGCTCGGGGCGGTGCGCCGGCAGCAGCGACTTCATTGCGAGCAGCTTGCCGTAGCACAGCAGCCGGTCGCCGGTGACAATGCGGCGCGTCTTGCGCGGGTTGGGGATGGTCTGGCTGGCGCGGATGATGCTCAGCACCAGAATGTCGCGGTCGCGCAGGCCACTGTCTTTGATCATCTTGCCCACGAGCTCGTTGCCGGGGCCGATGGGAATCTCGGCGACCCCGTACCCCTGGCTCAGGCTCAAGCGCTCACGCAGGTCGACATCCGGGAACAGCACCTGGTCTTCGATGTGGCGAATGATCGCGTCGGCGACGTCCACGCCGGTCGCGCCTTCGATCCCTTCCAGCCCGGGTGAGCTGTTCACTTCCATCACCTGTGGGCCCGCGTTGCTTTCCAGCATGTCCACGCCGGCCACGCGCAAACCAAGAATGTGCGCCGCGTGCACGGCTGTGCGTTCGTAGTCGGCGTCGAGTTCAACGGGCGTGGCGATGCCGCCGCGGTGCACGTTGCTGCGGAACTCGCTGCCCTGCGCCGAGCGGCGCATCGCAGCCACCACGCGCCCGCCAACGACAAACGCGCGCACGTCGCGGCCCTTGCTTTCGGCGACGAAGTTCTGGATCAGCACGTTCTGGCGCGTGCTTTGCAGCGTCTCGACGATGGCTTCGGCGATCTTGTTGCTGTCGGCGAGGATCACGCCGATGCCCTGTGTGCCCTCCAGCAGCTTGATGACAACGGGCGCGCCGCCGACGCGCTCAATCGCGGGCAGCACGCTTTCGCGCTGGCGCACAAACGCGGTTTTCGGAATGCCGATGGTGTGGCGCGACAGGATCTGGAACGCGCGCAGCTTGTCACGGCTTGTGGCGATGGCGCTGCTGGTGTTGAGCACGAACATGCCCATCTGCTCGAACTGGCGCACGACGGCAGTGCCGAAGAAGGTGATGCTGGCGCCGATGCGCGGGATGACGGCGTCAAATCGCCCCAGCTTCTTTTCTTTGTAGTAGAGGTGCGGGTTGCGCGACTCAACGTCGAGCGAGAACCGCAGCGGATCCATTACGCGAACCATATGGCCGCGCCCTTCGGCGGCCTCTTTAAGCCGGCGCGTGCTGTACAACCGCGGGCCTTGCGAAAGTATGGCGAGTTTCAACGGATTGCCCCTAACGATGTTGCGGGCAGTCTAGCGTGGGGTTGAGTTATCCACAAACCGGGCGCGCGGCGCCATTCAGCGGGCGAACTTGTACCCGCTGCCGCGCATCGTGAGGATGTGCGACGGGTTGTTGATGTCATCCTCGACCTTCTGGCGGAGCTTGTTGATGAAGTTGTCCACCGTGCGGTCGGTGCCGTAGTAGTCGAAACCCCAGACCTTCGCGAGGATTTCCTGGCGGCTCAGCACCTTGCCCTCGTTCTCGAGGAACAGCTTGAGCATCAGGAACTCTTTCTGCGAAAGCTCGATCTGCTTGCCGTCCTTGCGCAGCACCTGGCCCTTCACGTCGAGGTTGAAGTCGCTGAAGTTGTAGTCGGCTTCGCTGGTTTCGAAGCGCTTGCTGCGGCGCATGGCGGCGTTGACGCGGGCGACCACTTCGCCCACCGAAAACGGCTTGGTGACGTAGTCGTCAGCGCCGAGCTCAAGGCCCATGATCTTGTCGATCTCCTGCGTCTTTGCGGTCAGCAGGATGATCGGCATGGTCAAACCCTGCTTGCGCAACTGGCGGCAGATGTCGAACCCGGAAAGCTTGGGCAGCATCACGTCCAGCAGCACGATGTCGGGGCGCCGCTCGAGCGCGAGTTTGAGGCCGGTGTCGCCGTCGCTCGCCGTGATGACGGAGTATCCTTCGACCTGCAGGTTGAGCTCCAACCCGCGTTGGATTGAAGGATCGTCCTCTACGACGAGGATTGTTTCCATGTAACTTCCCTTGCTTGACGGGCCCCGCGCCGCCCCTAGTATATGCGGCCCGCCGAGGGGAACAAGCAAGCGCAAGCGCTGCAAAGACTTGCGACCAGCAACCCGGCGGCGTTTTACATCATGGGCGCTTAGCTCAGTTGGCTAGAGCACTGTCTTCACACGGCAGGGGTCACTGGTTCGAGTCCAGTAGCGCCCACCACGACAAACACCCGCGAAAGCGGGTGTTTGTCGTGTCCGCCAAAGCCTTGGCGAAGGCGGACTGGTTCAACCACGGAGTAGCCCCGATGAGCCGACTGGCAGCCGATGCACTACGCCGGGTGTTCGATTCCGAGGGGAACGACGAGCAGGCCGTGCAGACTCTGTGCGGTGAATTGGAATGGCTGGTCTCCTCCAAGCTGAGAGAGAAGTACGCGTACTGGACGAAGGAAACTCTGGATGGAGTTCTCGCAACGAAGGTGGGTGTCAGCTCTTCGAAGTCCGTCACGATCCTTGGGCGCTGCATCCTGATGAGCGATCAAGCCGTCACACCCCTTTCGCTCGTGGTATCGGACCGGCCAGGTGAGGGAATTGTTGTCTCAGGGCGGGTTGGTCAGGCAGGTGACGGCGAAGGGGGTATGCGCCGAGTTGTGTACGGCTCGCGCGAGATGGACCAGCAACTCCAAGCGCTGTTCCGCGGCGATCCGATCGACTGGGTGTACGAACTCTAAGAGGAAGCCCGGCCATTGCTGGCCGGGCTTCGTTGCACTTTGAGACGGCCTACCCGTTCTTCTTCTCTTCGATCCACTTGTTGACCTTTTCCGCGTGGTCGTTGGCCTTCTTGTTGATCAGATCGAGCACCTTCTTCTTGAAGATGCGGTCAGCCGCTTTCATCTTCGTGATCGCGTCGTGGAACTCGGTGCGGTCCTTGTACTTGGCGTTCTCAGCCTTCTTTACCGCGGTGTCCCATACCTCGTCGGCTTTGTAGACCTCGTTGTTGACCGTCTTCTCGAACAGGATTCGGTAGTACTCGTCGTACACGCGCACCACGTCGTCGTACAGGTTCTGGCCAGCCGCGGTCATGGGCGGCTCTTCGAAGTCTTTTTTCTCGTCCTTCTTTTCTTCCTTCTTCTCTTCTTTCTTCGGGTCTTCCTTCTTGGGGTCGGCGTCCTGTGCGAACACCGGCGCGCCAAGGGCCAAACCCAGCAGCATTGTCATGAACCAGCGCATGTTCGATCCTCCGCTTGCCCTACTCTAACGTCTTTATCGCCTGTGGGGTTCCGATTTCCAATGCCGGAATCCTGGCAGCAGACAGCCCACGACGGAAGTCGTGGGCTGTCCGGTAGTAGCGTGGCAGGCAAACGAGTTACGACGATCCGATGTTCATCGTAAGCAGGAACTCCGCGTTGGTTTGCGTCTTTTTCAGGCGCTCCTTGAGCAGTTCCATGGCTTCGATCGGGTTCATGTCGTTCAGGATTCGCCGCAGCACCCACATGCGCTTCTGCTCTTCGGGGTCGAGCAGCAGCTCCTCCTTGCGTGTGCCGGAGCGGGTTACGTCGATGGCTGGGTAAACACGCCGGTCCGCCAGGCGGCGGTCGAGGTGCAGCTCGGCGTTGCCGGTGCCTTTGAACTCCTCGAAGATCACTTCGTCCATGCGCGAGCCGGTGTCAATCAACGCCGTCGAGATGATCGTAAGGCTGCCGCCTTCTTCAATGTTACGCGCCGCGCCGAAGAAGCGCTTCGGGCGCTGCAATGCGCTGGCGTCCACACCGCCGGTCAGGATCTTGCCTGAATGCGGCTGCTCGGCGTTGTAGGCGCGGCCAAGACGCGTAATGCTGTCGAGCAGGATGACCACGTCCACCTTGTGCTCGACCAGGCGCTTGGCTTTGCCCAGCACCATTTCGGTCACCTGCACGTGTCGGGATGTGGGCTCGTCGAACGTTGAGGCAATCACCTCGGCGTCAACGTTGCGCTCCATGTCGGTCACTTCTTCCGGGCGCTCGTCGATCAGCAGCACGATCACGTATATGTCGGGGTGATTGGCGCGGATGGCGTTGGCCATCTTCTGCAGGATGACTGTTTTACCCGTGCGCGGCGGCGCCACGATCAGGCAGCGCTGGCCCATGCCGACCGGCGTCACCAGGTCGATGACGCGCAGGTTCAGGTCGTTCTTGCTTTCCAGGAAAATGCGCTTGTCGGGGTACAGCGGCGTGAGCTCATCAAACGGCACGATCTCAGCCAGCCGGTTCGGGTCTTCGCTGTTGACCTTCTCGACCTTCAGCAGCGCGAAGTAGCGCTCGTTGTCCTTCGGCGGACGGATCTGGCCTGCCACCACGTGGCCCGACTTCAACCCGAAGCGCCGGATCTGGCTGGGCGAGACGTAAATGTCGTCGGGGCCGGGCAGGTAGTTGTAGTCGGGGCTGCGCAGGAACCCGAAGCCTTCGTTCAGCACTTCCATGACGCCTTCGCCGAAGATCATGGCGCCGCGCTTCACGCGGTCTTTCAGCAACTGGAAGATCAGGTCCTGCTTCTTGAGGCCCGTGGTGTCCTGGATGCCCAGTTGGCGCACGTCGCGCTGAAGGTGCTCCATCTTCATCTTCTGGAGCTCGTTCAGGTTGATCGTTACGCCGGAGGCCTTGGGTTCATCTTCGGTCGCGGTCTCGGTGGCGCCGTTGGCGCCGGTGTCTTCGTTGGGCGGCTCGACCTTTGGCTCGCCATTGCCCTCGGCGCTGGCTTTGTTGCCGACGTTGTCGTCGCCTTCGGGGCTGCGCTCGCGTGCCTGTTCTTCTTCGCGCTCGCGGCGTGCCTCATTGCGCGCCATTTCGTGCTGGCGCATGAGCTCTTCGCTCATGATGTCGGTGCCGTCCTTGCGGCGAGGCCTGCGTCCGTTCTGTCCGCGATGCTGCCCGCGGGAACGCCCGCGGCGTTTGGGTGCTGACTTTCCTTCAGCGTTCATCATTGACTCCGTGCCGGACGGCGACGGGGAGTCGCCGCGGCGTGTGCCCGTGCGGGGCGCGGGGAGCACCCGGGATGCACGGGACTTCCTTTCCGGGATTCATGGTTTTGTGGCCCCCGGCGGCCTGCCCTCTACATGAGATTGCCAGATCTTCTCCACCTGGCGGTCCAAATCCGCGAGCGAGCCGTTGTTGTCGATCACAACGTCAGCCAGCCTGCGTTTTTCCTCAAGGTTCAACTGCCTTGCCTGCCGGCGCTCGACTTCGCCTTCGGCCCATCCGCGCCCTGCGGCGCGGGATGCACGGGATGCCTTGCTTGCTTCAACGAACAGCAACAGGCTGTACTTTCCCTGATACGCACCGGATTCAAGCAACAAACTGATGTCCAGAACTACGGCTTTCACACCTGGGTCGTTGAGTCCCGCCTCGATCTTTGCGTTGGTACGCTGACGGATGCGCGGGTGGGTGATGGCGTTCAGTGTAGCAACTTTCCCCGCGTCACCGAAGACCTTGCTTGCAAGTTTTCTGCGATCAATTTCGCCGTCTTCTGCCAGCACCTCCGGCCCGAATTCGTGAGTAATCTCGTCCCGCACGGTCGGGTCAAGCAGCACGGCGTGGCCTTCAACGTCGGCGTCCACGACCACAGCCCCGCGCCGCTCAAACGCCCGGCCGACCTCGGATTTGCCGCTGGCGACGCCCCCTGCCAGTGCGATGACGGGCTTCAATGCGCGCTCCGCGCGGGTTCGGTGTTCGGTGTTCGGTGTTCGGTGTTGGTTGCGCGGCGGTCCCCGAGCCTCGAATCTCGAACCTCGAATCTCGCGAAACTAGTCATTCCGGCCCATCGTGCCCACGTTCCACCCGATCAGGGGCCGGAACTCGGGCGCTTCGTTGTTGGGTTCAGCGGTGGCGCCGGCCAGGAGGTCCAGCGCGGCTTGGCGTGCTTTACGACGGGTGTCGCCGTCGCGCAACCCCGTGGAAATGATCTCGACTGTCAGCAACTCGCCGCCAACCTTGAGGACGCCAACGGTAACCTGCTCGGAGCCGGCGTCACGATAGTCCCAGAACACCGCCGGGATGCTGCCGTCCGGCGTATACCCAGCCGAAAGAGAAGCACCGGTATTGTCCAGCCGCCGCTGGAACACCGCGTCATTGCGCACCCGCACACGCAGATCGCCGGGTGCGGAGGTTTCGGACAGGCGGCGGATCAGGACCCAGGGTTTAGCGCCGTGGCCGTCTATCTGCACGGTTGAGTCGCCGCCGACTTTGCGGATGGCGTGGCCATCGCTGGTGGGCAGGGTTATCGCACCCTTTGGATACTTCAGAACGCCGTTCTTCAACTCACTGATGCTGCTCGTGCAACTGTGCTTGGGCAGCCCCTCAATGGCCAACTCGCGCTTGATGGAGATGCGATCCAGAACTCGTGATGGCTCTAGGCGTCCCGTCGAGTCTACGCCAAGGCTGGTGTCGATCTCTTCTCCCTTCCACTCCGCCACAAGGACGAAGGAGGTGCTGGTTCCCTGCAACCGTCGAGCGGCATACGAGAAACGCGCGATCGGGGTGATGTTCACGCTGCCAGTCATGACGAGGGAGATTGTGTTTCCCGTGCTGTCCGTCCTGACTTGCGTTCTGCCCGCGTATGCTTCCTCTTTATTGAGTGCCGCGGCCCGCAGGTCGGCGAGTTTCTTTGGGATGGATTCAACGGCTTTGGTCGTGTTGGCGATGGCCACGCTCAGCCCGGGCGCGTTGGGAACGTCCACTGCAATCAGTTCTGTCCCGTACCATTCGACGGGCCAGATCTTCGACCCTGCCGTCAGTTCGAACTCCAGCAGCACCCGTTCATCGGGGCGCTCTCGCGGCGCCAACTTCACCCGCCGCTTCTGGTCGCGGTCGAGGCCTTGGTACAGGGACGGGTACTCGCGCTCGGCGTTGGGTACGAAGCTCAGCCACTCGATGCCCGCCTGCTTGCCGATGTCGATGAAATCACTTTGGGCTTCCTTAGGCGGGATTTCGTCTTCGGGGTCCTCGATGTGTGCGGGTTCGCGCTGGTTGCACGCGGCGAGCGCGGTAAGAAGCAGTACCATGGCGGCAGCAGTTCGAAGCCATGGCCTGCGGAGCAGGCCAACAAGGTTAGCCCCCAGCGTAAGCTGGGGGTTTGCGTATTCCAAGGAGGTCGAGGCGCGGAGCGCCGACACAACGCCGGCTGTGCCGGCGCTCCGCGCCTTGGTTGATCTATGGTTTTGGAACCCCCACCTTACGGTGGGGGCTAACATTGAGGCGGCGCATCCGCGCCGACCTCGTCGGGCAGCTTGAACGACGGGGTGATGCTCCACACCCGCGTTGCACGTCTTCCAGTCGCTCGCGCTCCCGGCTCCTGTTCTCTCGACTTGCTTCATTTCGCTTCCAACCAGTTCGGCCCTGTTCCTGCGTCTACGTCCAGCGGCACTTTCAGCTTCATGGCTTCGCTCATGACCTTCTTGGCGAACTCGGCGCAGGCTCTGGCTTCTTTTTCCGGGGCTTCGAACACCAGCTCGTCGTGGACTTGCAGCAGCATGCGGTAGGGGAGCTTCTTCTTTTCGATCTCGGCGTGCGCGTTCAGCATCGCCATCTTGATCAGGTCGGCAGCTGTGCCTTGCAGGACGGTGTTGAACGCCTGGCGCTCGGCCTGCTTCCTTACCATTACGTTCTTGCTGCCAATATCCGGCAGAAAGCGTTTGCGCCCCGCCAGCGTCATCACGTACCCGTCCTTGCGGCACTGGTCGAGCACCTGGTCGTTGAGCTTCGCGACCTTCGGGTGCGCGCTGAAATAGTTGTCGATGAACTCCTTGGCTTCGCCGCGGCTTATGCCAAGCCCCTGGCTCAACCCGAACGCGCTCTGGCCGTACAGCACCGCGTAGTTGACGGTCTTGGCGACGTTGCGCTGCTCGCCACTGACCTTGTCGGCTTTGACGCCGAAGATGCCCGCAGCCGTTGCGTTGTGAATGTCCACGCCGCTCTTGAACGCGTCGATCATCGGCTTCTCGTCGGCGATATGCGCGAGAATGCGCAGCTCAATCTGCGAGTAGTCGGCGCTGATCAGCACGTTGCCCTTGTCGGCGACAAACGCGCGGCGGATCTTCTTGCCGGTGTCCGTGCGCACCGGGATGTTCTGCAAGTTGGGGTCCTTGCTCGACAGGCGGCCCGTGGCGACCGTTTGCCGGTAGGTCGTGTGCACTCGGTCGTCGGCGTCGGCCATGCCCGGCAGCATGTCCACGTAGGTGGATTTCAGTTTCGAAAGGTGCCGCCATTCCAGAATCTTCGCCGGCAGCTCGTGCAGCGGCGCCAGCGCCTCTAGGGCGCTGATATCGGTGCTGCGGCCAGTGCCCTTGGCGGTCTTACCTTGCTCGGGCAGTTTCAGCTCGTCGTACAGCACCGCGCCGAGCTGCTTCGGCGAGCCCAGCGTGAACTCACGCCCAGCCAGCTTGTACGCCTCCTTCTCCAGCGCGGTGATCTGCTTGTCGAAGTCAGCCGAAAGCTTCTTCAGGTACGGTTTGTCGATCTTGATGCCGCGGTGCTCCATGTGGCCGAGCACCTCGATCAGCGGGAACTCAAGCTCTGCGCCCAGCTTGTCGAGTTTCAGCTTCTTGACCTGCGGCTCCAGCACATCGTTCAGCCGCAGCGCGTAGTCGGCGTACTGGCACGCGTACTGCATCACGCGCTCGGGGTCGGCGTCGATCAGTTTCTTGCGCGTTTTTTTGTCGCCGAACAGTTTGTCCCAGTCGGCTGCGTCGAGGCCCAGAAACTCGCGCGCGAGCGAAGCCAGCTTGGCGTCCTCGCGCGAGGCATCAATAAGGAAGGCCAGCAGCTTGGTATCGCTGTGCACGCCCTTCATGTCGTAGCGGGTGTTGAGCAGCGTGCGCAGG
>CAZNBU010000079.1:0-11300 GCA_964571035.1 uncultured Planctomycetaceae bacterium
CCCAGGTGGGGTTGAAGATCCACCCGGCCGTAGATTCGCGAGTCGCGGCGCGGTCCGCAGAGAGAGAGACAGCGGCTACCTGTCCCGCCATGGGAGTGCCCCCTCAAATAGGCCGCCGAAAGGTTATGCGAAAGTTCAACCGGTTGCAACGGAGTTGGTGCGAAACACGGCCCTGACCTCATCTTGACATGGCAAGACCCGCGGGCGATGCTGGCGTTTACGCGTCAACCCCACGCCGGAGGACACCGTGAGCCGCCCGCACCCACCCGCAGACCCCGCCACGGTCGCGCGCAACTTCATCCAGCACTACGGCAAGGGGCGCTTCAAGCGCTTCCTGAAGATGCTGCAAGCGGGCACGTCGGGCGAGGTGATTGCCGACGAATACGGCGTCTCGCGTGAGCGCGTGCGCCAGTGGAAAAACGTCTTCGGCAGCATCGTGATGACCTATGACGTGCTGCCGGAAGTCGCCAAGCTGGCTGGCCTGCGCCGCAACCCGTAATCCTGCAACCCCTGCCCCAAACGCGCAGCGCGTCGATATGATGGCCGCATGGTTTTGAGCCACGTCGCAATCTTCGGCATGGGGCGCTTCGGGCGCGCACTGGCGTCTGAGTTGGCGCGTGTGGGCATCCCCACGCGTATCGGCGGTCGGGGACGCACGCTTGCGGGCGAACCAGTCAGCGAGTTCCGCACGCCGGAGATGTTTCTCGACGGGCTGCCGCCGGGCACGCTGGTGGTGATGTCGGTCCGCGACGACGCGATTGCCGACGTCGCGGCTGAGTTCGCCGCGCAGCCTCCAGCCGCGCAGCACATGTTCGTGCACGCCAGCGGCGCCAGTGGGTTGGGCGTGGTGCGGGCGCTGACCGACAAGGGCGTGCCAGCCGGGGTGTTCCACATCCTGCAATCACTGCCGCCGGAGCAGCGGGAGGGCCGCATCGCCGGCAGCTACGCCGCCATCGCAGGCCCGCAAGGGCTGATCGACGTGTTGGCAGAGCTGGCGAAGACCCTTGGGGTCACGCCGGTCGAGCTGTCGGAAAACCAGTGGGCCGCGTACCACGCAGCGGCTGTGCTGGCCAGCAACGCCCTGCTCGGGCTGCTGGAAACAGGCCGCGGCATACTGAAGGAAGCCGGGTTGCCGGCCGAGCACGCGGGTAGAATGCTGATCCCGCTGGTGGCGGGTACCCTTAAGAACGCGCAGGAATTTGACATGCCGGCTGCCCTCACCGGCCCGGTGGTGCGCGGCGACGTGGGCACCATCAAACGCCACCTTGAGGTGCTGCAAGGCGAGGCCCGAGATACCTACAAAGCCGTAATCCGTAGCGTAATCCGCCTGGCTGAGCGCGCTGGCCGCACACCGGCGGCCAAACTCGACGAAATCCGCAAACTGCTATGAAAAACGCGCCCGGCATAAGCCGGGCGCGAGAATCTGGAGCGGGTGATGGGACTCGAACCCACGACCATCACGTTGGCAACGTGATGCTCTACCACTGAGCTACACCCGCTTGGTGGGCGCGTTTCCGCCCATTGGGGCCGCGAATGATAGATCAGGCGATGGGGGTGTAAAGGGGCGGAACCGCGGCCCTGAACCCCAACTGTAGGGGCTTGGCCCGATGCGCCAAACAGAACCTTCGGGCGCATCTGTCGCCGTCAGGTTCCCTATAGGGCTATCTGTCCAACAACTTGCATTTTGTCAAGATAGACAAATCTTGACAGATCGACCTGTTTGCACAACAATTGTTGTCACATCGACGGCATATCAAGTGCGACTGCATGGTGCGCAAGAACAACCCTACAAGCAAACGTGCCTCAGAAGCGATTGAAGCGGAGCTCACCCGCAAGCACCCGCACGCCGTAGCCGCGATCACGCGGCGCGGCCGGGTCATCTACGCCAACGCGGCCTTTGCGAGCATGGTTGATTTGCAACCGCGCAAGGTCGCGGGCACGGCGGCGGGTGAGCTCCTTTCACCCTCAATCGTTGAAGCCCTGATTAAGGAAACGTCGCAGGAGTGGCGGGACCGGCAAGGGCGCCTGTACGCGCTGTCGCCGTTCAAAGTACGCGGCAGCATCGGTATCGCGGCGCACCCGGTCGGGCCGAGCACCGAATCCGGCGTGTGGAAGGCGCTGGCGTTGCTTGACGACCTGATTGCAAGATTTCCAGCCGCCGATTTCGCGCCGGGTGTGCAAGCCGTGCGCAGCGCGCTGTTGCCTGCTGAGGAGGGCGTTTCGCAAACCGCCGTTAAAGCAGAAGAGTTGGTGGCTCGACTGCTGAAGCAGCGCGCAGCCCGCGTGGGTGAGCTCGGGCTTGTCGTTACGCCGCCGCAGGGCAGCGCGCGGGTACCGGAAGACGCCGCCGCCGAGATAGTCGGCGCCGTCCTGGACCAGTGCATGTCGGAGCTGCGCGTGCGCCCGCTGCCGCGCGCGTTGCGGATCGCGCTCGCGACCGAGCGCGACGGCAGCGTCACGCTCAAGCTCACCCACAACGGCGTGCAGCAGTCGCACCGCCGCCTGGCGGCAGAAGCCGCGCGCTGGGGCGTGCGCTTCACGCCCGCGTCGTCGGGTCCTGGGCTGGGCGTGACTTACGCCCTGACGTTCGCCTCCGTCGAGTGAGCAGAATTCGCCGGAATCGCGGTCAGCAGTCCTTGTTGACACAGTATTTATAAACTATATAGTTTTTATGTTTATTGGTCGCAGCGGAGCCGCGATGGTACCCGTCCTTTGTCTACCTGGTTGCAACCCGCCGGCCGTGCCGTGCGAGGGCGTGCAATGGGTTGCATGGGAGGCTGACCCCGGCATGCGCAACGCCGCGCTGCTGCTGGGCGTTCCGGGCGTGGCGGCGGCCGAGATGCTGGCGGGCGGCGCCAACTCGCACCCGCCGATGATTCTGCTGGCGCCCGGAGCCACCGAGGCAGAAGCCGCAGAATGGCTTGAACGCGGCGCCGCCGAGGTGCTTACCGGCGCCGACCTGTCGCGCCTTAGACACGTCGTGCATCGCGAAGCCGGGCGCTGCCGGTACTCGCGGGCGGTGTCCGATCTGCTGCGCCGAAACGCGGCGTTCGTGATCGAGCTCGACGAGCACTACCGCATCACCTGGGTCAACCGCGACGGCGACCGGCCGAGCGCCGAGATGGTCGGCATGTCGGCACTGGACTTCCTGCCGCCTGAAGAGCACCCCCGGGTTACCGAGATCTACCGCAAGGTGCAGCAGTCGGGCGAGCCGGCAACCTACGAAGTTCCTACGCGGGACGGCATCTGGTTTCGCGTGCAGGTCGGCGTGGCCGGCAACGCGGGCGGCACTACCGGCCTGTGTCTGGTTGCGCAGGACATCGACGCCATGAAGCAGGCCGAGCGCCAGCTTCGCGGCAATGAGGCGCGGCTGAACTCACTGTTTGAGACAACGCCCGACGCGATTCTGTCCATCAGCAGCGCCGGCACCATCGAGAGCATCAACATCGCGGGCGAGCGTCTGTTCGGGTACGAACGCCATGAGCTGATCGGCCGCGATGCCAGCATGCTCTTGCAGCGCGACCGCGGCCGGCGCTTTGCGACACTGGTCGGGCGTCTTGGCGGGCGGCTTACCGGCCGGGTGTTTGAGTACATTGCGCGCCGCCGTGACGGGCGCGAGTTCCCGGTCAGTTTGTCGGTGGGAAGCTGGAAGTTTGACGGCGAGACGCGCTACTCCGCGATCGTGCGCGACCTCTCTGACCAGAAACGCGCCGAGGTTGAGCTGGGGCACGCCAACCCGCGCCTTGTCACTGCCGCCCGCCGCGCCGGCATGTCCGACGTTGCGCGCGGCGCGCTGCACAACATCGGAAACGCGATGACCAGCGTGGCGATCGGCACCACCATGCTGGGCCGCAGGCTTGAGCGTTCACGCGCCGACCTGCTGCTTCGTGTTGTCGAGCAGCTTGAGCAGTCGGACGCCGCAGACGCCGGGCAAATCGCCGAGACCTGCGAAGCCCTGCGCCGCTTTGCGGGTGTGCTTTCCGGCGAGCAGCGCGAGATGAGCAAACTCGTCGAGGGCATGGGCCGCCGCCTCTCGGAAATCACCGACATCCTGCACGAGCAGCAGAACTACGCGCGCTCGGGCGGGTTCACGCAGCGCACGCGCGCGACGACATTGGCGGAAGACGCGCTTGCACAACACCAGCACCGCATTCGCGTCCAGAGCGTGCAGGTGCATTCGATGTTCGAAGACCTGCCCGAAATCGAAATCGACCGCGTGCGCCTCCTTCAGGTTCTGTCAAACCTCGTAAAGAACGCCCTGGAATCGATCGACGAAGCCAACCCGGAAGCGCCCGAGTTGACACTGCGCGTTTTTGCCGCCGCGGGCCGGCTTGTGATCGAGATTTCGGACAACGGCAAGGGGTTCGACGAGCCCACCCGCACGCAGCTCTTTAGAAGCGGATTCACGACCAAACCGACCGGCCAGGGCCTCGGCCTGCACTACTGCTTCAACACCATCCGCGAGATGGGCGGCAACATTCACGCCCACAGCCGCGGGCAGGGCCAGGGCGCGACATTCGTCCTGGAGCTGCCGTGCGAAGAGCTGTCGCGCACCCACGCCGTCGAAGCCGCCTGAGTCCACCGGTTGCACTGTCCAAACCGCGGCTATACTCCCGCCACGGGGAGTGCATGACGATCAACCTTGAGCACCGGGACTACTGCCGCGGCGCGCTGCCGGCGGTTTCGCGCACGTTCGCGCTTGGGATCGAGCTGCTTCGCGACCCCCTGCGCGACGAGATCGGCGTCGCGTACCTGATCTGCCGCATTCTGGACACCATTGAGGACACGACCACCCTGCCGGCGCAGCCGCGCGCCGACCTGCTGGAATCGTTCGCCGCCACGTTCATGGACCCGCACAACTGGCCGATGCTGGCTGCCGATGTTGAGCGCATGTTCGCCGAGGCCGCGCTCAACGGCCCCGACCACGACCTGTGCCGCAACACCACCCGCGTGCTTTCGGTGTTTCACGGGTTTCGTCCCGGCGCGCGCGAAGCCATGCAGCAAAGCATCATCGAGATGGCGCAGGGCATGGCGGAGACCGTCCGGCGCGAGTTGCGCGGCGAGGGCCTGCGCCTGCAGGATGAGGAGGACCTCAAGCGCTACTGCTACTACGTTGCGGGCACGGTCGGCAAGCTGCTGACCAACGAGTGGGCGCTGGACCGCAAGTCTGTCACCCCCGAGGTCAGGGCGCGGCTTGAAGAACACGCCGTCAGCTTCGGCCTGGGGTTGCAGGTCACGAACATCATCAAGGGCGTCACCGACGACATCGAGCGCGGCGTCGCCTACGTGCCGCACAAGCTTTTCGCAGCCGCCGGCATCGACCTGACCACGCTGCTGGAAAACCCGTCCGACCCCCGCGGGCGCGAGGTGGTGGCCGGGCTGGCCGACATGACGCTGCTGTGGCTGGACGAGGCGCTGGAGTACACGCTGGCGATCCCGGCGGCTGAGCGCGACATCCGGCTTTTCTGCGCGCTGCCGCTGGTGTTTGCCGTGCGCACGCTTGCGCTGGCGCTGCGGACCACCGACGTGTTTAGCGAAAGCGTCCTCAAGATCACCCGCGACGAGGTGAAGCAGATCCACGCCGAGGTTGACGCGAGCATCGCCGACGACGCCGGGCTGCGGCGCATCTACACACGCGAGCGCGACGGCGTAACCCGCGAAATCGAACGCGCCCGCTCCGCCCTGCCCTAGGCAGCCGCGAAAACGCGAAAGCGCGAGCAACGGCCTGCACCGTTCGCGCTGTCGCGTTTTCGCGGCAATCAATTCCGGTTGACCCTTTGGCCTGCGTATTCGTTCTAACACTGGCGTTGCCGCGTTCCCCTGTGCCGCGTAACCTGACGGACTATGCCTACTGCACTGGCGTCAAAGCTGGCTAACCAACTCTCGCGCGCGCTGATCGGCAAGCCGGAAGCGATCAAGTATCTGCTGACGGGCCTGTTCGCACGCGGCCACGTGTTGATTGAGGACTTGCCAGGCCTAGGCAAGACCACGCTCGCGCGGGCGCTGGCCAAGGCGGTGGGGTGCGACTTCAAGCGCGTGCAGTTCACGCCGGACCTGCTGCCCACCGACATCATCGGCACCAGCGTCTACCGGCAGCAGGACGGCACGTTCGAGTGGCGCGAGGGGCCGATCTTCACCAACATCCTGCTGGCGGACGAAATCAACCGTGCCACGCCGCGCACGCAGTCAGCCCTGCTGGAAGCGATGGGGGAATTGCAGATCACCGCGGAGGGGCGCACGCACCCGCTGTCGCGCCCGTTCTTCGTGGTCGCGACGCAGAACCCCATTGAGCACGCGGGCACGTACCCGCTGCCGGAATCGCAGCTCGACCGCTTCATGCTGAAGTTCGAGGTGGGCTACCCAGCCGGCGAAGACGAAAAGCGCATCCTGTTCGAGCACGCAGACAACGACACGCTGCACGGCGTTGAGCGGGTGCTTACACGCGAAGAAGTGCTGGTGGTGCAGGAGGCGGTCAAGAAAGTGCGCGTCGAGCCCAGCATCGCCGACTACATCATCGAGATCGTCAGCGAGACCCGCAATCATCCCAAGCTGCTCAGCGGCGTCAGCCCGCGTGGCTCCGTCAGCCTGTTCCGCGCGGCGCAGACTTGGGCGCTGATCGAGGGCCGCGACTATGTTGTGCCCGACGACGTGAAGGCTATTGCCGTGCCGGTGCTAAGCCACCGCGTGATCGAGCGCGCCAGCTTCGACCGCCGGGGCGGCCGCAGCGGGCAGGAGATCGTGCGCAAGATCCTCGACAAGGTAGCCGTCAGCGCGTGATGATGCGTTTGGGTGCGGTTGTTGCTGGTTCAACAGCAAATAACCAATAACCAATTACCAATGCGAAGGGCGCTTCCGCGCGCTCCCTGAAGTTTCGCGCGCAACGCGAAGTCCATTGGTTATTGGTTATTGGTAATTCGCTGTTCGACCCACTCCGGACATGCGGCGCAATCTCAGGGCAATCAAACCGGCAAACAGCATCCACGCCACCATTCCTGAACCAGATAAAGACGCGCACCCGCCGCCGCCGCCACTGTCTCCTTTGCCAAACCCTTCGCCCGGCGCGGGGTCGATCGTCAGGTTGAACGTCTGGTCGGCTGTGCCGCCGTTCGCGTCGGTCACCCGCACCTCGAACTGGAACACCCCCGCCGGGTTCGCCGGCGTGCCCGCAATCGTGCCGTCAGTGGCCAGCGTCAGGCCCGCCGGCAGCGCGTTGTTCGGCCGCAGCGTCCAGTTGTACGGTGTCGCGCCGCCCGAGGCGGAGAGCTTGAAGGACGGATACTTGCTGCCGACGCGCCCGCCCGGCAGGTTCGGCGCAGTCTCAATGCGTACCCCGTTGGGGTCGGCGGCCAAGCCGCGCACGCGGATTTCGAACGCCGACGGCTGCGCCGTGTCGTTGTGCAGCACACCGATGGTCGCTTCCTTGATGCCGACCTGTGTGGCGTCGAACTGCACCGTGAACGTCACGTTGCCGCCCCCCGGAACGGTGATCGGGAAGCTGCCTGCCGTCAGCAGGAACGAGCCGGCGTTCGCGCCGCCTACCGTGGGCAGCGAAAGGTCCAGCCCCGCGTTACCGGCATTGACCACCACAATCGTCAGCGGCGCAGAAGGCATGGAAGCCACCTGCACGGTGCCGAAGTCCCGCGCGCCGGCGGGCGCCATGGCGTGGACGAGGATGGGGCCGTTGGGGCTGCCTTCGCGTACTTCCAGGGAAGGCGCGTCGCCGAAACCGGTTACCTCGAAGCGGAACGGCGAAGTCACCAGCGGGTCGTTGTGCGTGAACTGCACGAACGCCGACTTGGGCCCATACGTCGTTGGGTCAAACGCCACGGTGAACGTCGTGGACATGCCGACCGGGATGGTCGTGAGAATCCCGCTGGTATCCAGCACGAACTCGCCCGGGTGGCTGCCCGCGAGTGTGGGTGTGCCGAGCACAAGGTCCTGCGTGCCGGGATTTTCCACGTGAATGACCAGCGCGACGCTGCCGCCGGCGTTGACGTCGCGGCTGCCAAAATCGCGCGCGGTGCCGGGCGCCGGCGAGTTGTAGGTGATCTGTGCCCCGCCCGCGTTGACTTCGTGCACCTTCACAACCGGCGCGTCAAGCTGGCCCAGGCCGGTGATGTCGAACGTGAACGGCGACGTGGTCTGCTGCGTCGCGTTGTGCGTGAATGACACGGTCGCGACTTTTTGCCCGACACTCGTTGGGTCGAACGCGATGCCGAAGTCAGCGAACGAGCCGGCGCCGATGTTGGTACCGAGTTGCCACGGCGCGGCGGTCTCAAGGAGGAACTCGCCGGGGTTGGCGCCGCCGAGCGTTGGCGTGCTGATGATCAACGGCTGCGCGCCCGGGTTGATGATGCGGATGGTGGTGAACGCGGTCGCGCCGGCGCTGGGCGCCTGCTTGCCGAAATCGCGCCCAAGCTGCGGCGCCGCGCCATTCAGCACCACGTAGGTGGGCGTGCCGTTCGCGCTGGCCGCCGCGGTGGCTTCGTAGACACTGACGTGCGGGTTGGCGTTGCTCACCGCCTCGCCCGTGACCTCAAACGTGAACTCGCTGTTGGAGTTGGGCAGCGGTGGGCCGCCTGGGTTTGTCGCGTCGTGGCCGAACGACACCGTGGCGGTCTTGGGACCCAGTGTTGTTGCGGCCTGCGGCTTGAAGCGCACGGCGAAGAACGTGATCTCGGTGAACGCGGTATTGCCCGGGATCGTGTAGCTGCCCGCGCCGCCCTGGATCTCGCCGTTGTAGAAGAACAGCTCGAAGTCGGGTGCGTCCGGGCCCGTCAGCATCGGCTGGTGTTCGATGGTGGTCGCGGTGGCGAAGCGGTTCCATAGCACAATGTTCAACCACACGCCCGAATCACCGGAGGTGACAGGGCCGAAGTCGCGCGTGGTACCGGTTGCCGCCTGCGCGTTGCTGACTTTGGGCCCGGTGTAGTCCACCTCATGCACCTGCAACTCAGGCGGCGCGCCGACACCGTTGCCGGCCAGCGGCACGCGAAACGGTGTGGTGGTCGGGTTGCTTGCGTCGTGCGTGAACTCCACCCAAGCGCTGCGCGCGCCGATGTCGTGCGGGTCAAAGCGCACGGTGAAGAAGATCTGCGAACCCGCGCCGCTGGTGGCCAGCGTCATCGTCGGCGAGGTCCATTGCGTTGTGCTCAGCCGGAAGTGCGCCGCGTCCGGCCCCGCCAGTACCGGCGTGCCCACCATGACCGGCAGCGCGGTCTTGTTCACGATCATGATATTGCGGCCGTTGAACGGGCTGGCGCCGCTGTCGGTATCGACGTCGCCCAGGTCGCGCCCGGTGCCGGCAGCCGGCTGATCGTGGTCCACGGTCGGGCCGGTAAACGAGTTCTCGCGCACCTCAAGGCTGGGTGGCGGGGGTGGCGGCCCCTGGTCGACGTAAAAGCGTTCGTCGAATTCCGTTTCGACGGGTTTGTTGGTCGTGTCCTCGATCCCCAGCATCCGGGCGCGTGCCCGCAGGGTGACGTTGGCGCCAGCCGACGCCAGCTGCGTGCAGTCCAGTGTACCGGTGATCACGAACTGCGACGCCGACGCGGGCACCACAAACGGCGCCGGCAGTGCCAGCGTGAACGTGCCGATGTTCTCGGGCGCCCCGGTGGCAGCGGCAAAGTCGGTGACTTCCACGGTGAAGGAATTGACCGTGATCGCATTCGGCGTGGTGTTGTTCAGCGTCAGCTCGAACGGTGTGGTTGTCCCGGTGTAGACCCGCGGGTCAAGCTGCGAGCCCAGCGTGTACGGGCTGATGATCTTGAAGTCGGTCAGCACCAGCTTGGTGGTGCTGGGCAGTTCGCGAATCTCGAAGTCGTCGATGCACCACCCGGCATACTGCCAGGTGCTGTCGGTCGGCCCGATGCCGAAACGCACGCGCACGGCGGGCTGGTTGGCAGCCACCTGCGAGATGTTGAACTTCTGCTGCGTCCAACCGGAGTCTTCGACAAAGTCAGGGTTCTGCCAGATGCGCACCCAGGTGCCGCCGTCGTTGCCGGAAACTTCGACGTACGCGCGATCGTACAACGGGCGCTCGACGTTAAGCCGTCGCCAGAACGTGAGCTCTACGTCGCTGATGCCGTTGCAGTCTACGGCGGGCGAGACAGCCCAGGCCGTCGCGGTCATCGAGTTGGGATAAAGCTCGCCGATGTTGTCGCCCAGGATGAAGTTGTCGGCGCTGGGTGAGTGGTCGGTCGTGGCTTCCGGCTGGCCGTACGGCGGGATGTACGCCGGGCCGCACGGCGCGCGCTGCCAGGTGGCCGAGGGCGGCGTGCCAATGCCGGGCACGCTGCCGAGCGTCCAACCCTTATCGGTGCTGAAGTCGTCGGCGAACGGCAACGGCGCGGGGGGGCCGATCACGAAGAAGCTGCACTGAAGCTGATCCGACTGGCCGCCGTTTTCAACGACCTGAATCGTGAACGTGTAGATCTTCGCGCCGGTGCCGAGGTCCGGCGTGCCTTCCAGGGCGTAGTCGTTGCCTGCCACACTCAGTGTCAACCCGGTTGGCAAGGTGCCCGACACCAGCGACCACGTGTACGGAAGCGACCCGTTCGTCGCGGTGAAGATGTGCGAGTAGAACGAAGCTTCCTTGGGCGAAGGCAGACTGGCCGGCCCCGCGATGACCACGCTGTCGACCGTCACCTGAAACGTGCGCTGCACACTGGCCGGCGGAGAAGCCGAATCCTGTACCCGGGCCGTAAACGTGTAGACCTGGTTGGCGGCGCTGCTCGGCGGCGTGCCCGCAAGGCGAAAGACCGCGCCCTGCTGTGTCAGCGTCATGCCGGGCGGGATGGTCCCGCCGGTCTGCGTCCACGTGTAGGGCATGGTTCCGGCGACAGCCTGGATGTCCTGCTGGTACGGCTGGCTGATCGCGGCGTTGGGCAGCGGCGACTGGGTCAGCACAGACAGCACGCCCGCGGCATAGGTGACCCGCAGGGATGGCACCAGCGCCGCATCGTTCTGGTTGGCGATGTTGTCGAAGGGGTAGCTCGTCGTGCTGTCGGCATAGCCGTAGCGACAGCGGTTCGACCCGACGTTGCGGACGTAGCATCCGCCGTTGTCGGACCACCCCGTGTCATCGGTCGTGAAATCGACGAAGACGTTGCTTGTGCCGTCCCAGATGAACGGCGTCGCCAGCGTAAACGTGCGCCACGAGTTCACGGCGAACGAGTTCACCGGCAGGGTGGCCGGCCCGAAGTGGGTGGCGAGGCCGCTGGTTGAAAACCCCGCGACGGTCGATTGCGTGGTGTGCCCCATGCGGATACGGAAGTTCGCAACCGGCCGCCCCGGCAATT